>NZ_JJOV01000036.1:0-40516 GCF_000979385.1 Methanosarcina sp. 2.H.A.1B.4 | reverse complement strand
TTATCATGTTCGCATTGGCATGCTTAAAAGCTTCCTCAGCAGTTACAGAATAATCTTTTTCTTCCTGTGCACTTACTGCCGGTATTAACACCATACCAACCAGCAGTGTTGCTAAAACAAGTATACCTACTCCAATTTTATTACGGTTCATTACTTTATCTCCTGTGGATCTTATACCCAGGAGGCAGAATCAGGCAAGCTAAGCCTTAAATACAGACAAAGCTAACATAACTCATGCCTTTAGGGCGTATTTTGTGGAGTTCGGGCGGTACCTGGAAAACACTTCTGAACTCCATAAATCCCTTCGATCTAACTCCTTATAAGTTTTCTGGCCATTCTCTCTAACTATCCGTTTTTCATACCTGTTTTGAATCTAAAGTTATCTCCTGATCGTTGATAGTTCGATGATCTGGCCAGAAACTATATAACGAATACTCGACTGCAACCATATTCTGCATATTATAAATATCAGAAGTAACACAAAATAAAATATACTAAGCCAATACCTGTATTGACTTATAGTATTCTTGAACTACTTTGCAGTCCCTGACTGCGAGATCATGCACAGGCTGGTACGATTCCCCACTTTTCTCCACAAGTTATCTTTCACTATTCTCGTCATGTACCTCGCGAGTTCTGGATCGACCTACCAACCAGATGAAGTAACAAATTGAAAGTCAGTGCCGCAAAGATCCGATCACTAAATTAAACTCTGTTCACACGCAAACTGTACCTTGTTTCCACATCATACATACCCTTGAGTTCTTCTTCAGTCAGGAAACCTTTCTCTATTAGCTTACTGAGGTTCTTCCTATCAACTGATTCGACCATATCCCAGAGTTCACGTTCCACAAGATAAGGCTTTAGCCTGTTAATGTGCCAGAGCTTCCAATCCGCCCTGTGCCGCCTGAGCTCCACATGCCCTATTCTCAGGACATCAATTTCTTTTTCCGCAAAGGTATCCATAATTCGGGCTCTAAGTTCTTCCCGCCTCTTTTCCAGAATGGATATTGCAGAGACAAGCTCTTCATACTCAAGCGCAACATCGGCAAGATCCATCTCTTCGGGGTCCTGCTCACTGATATCAAGTTCCATTGTCCTGTACTCCCGTTCAGATCCTTAAACTTCACAAATATATTTATTTTTCATTCTTTATTATTTAACTGCTTTTTCCTGCTTTCGGTCTTTCCTGCATTCAGTCATTCCTGCTTTCGGTCTTTCCTGCTTGAACTGGTTTTTCCTGTTTTAGTATATGCAGGTAATAAGGTTTAATAGCTGATATTCTTGCAGGAATTTATTATTGAATATGAGCTGTATACTGACCTTTTGTATCTGGCTCAGAAATGCTTATCGAGTAAAACTCCCTCTTATCTCATTAGAAAAATTTCCGACAGGCGGTCTTTACAATCTTTAAAGCCTCTTCAGACTTTATTTAAGGGAATTTGTCGGGGTGGTTCCATAACATCAGTAAATAATCTTGAGAAAGCAAAAACAAAAGAAGAACTGAGCCTTCTCCTCCCGAAGATAAATAACGTACTGGATTCCGAACCTGCCGTGCTCCGGATTGACCCGGCATTTACGGAGTCTATTATGCTTATCGGGGACATCCATGGAGACCTAGATGCCCTTAACTTTGTAATGGAAATGAGAGAAGAACTTGGCTGTAAATACATGCTTTTTCTGGGTGACTATGTAGACCGCGGGATGCAGGGCACAGAAGTCCTTATAAGGCTTTTCCGGCTGAAACTTGAGGAGCCTCAAAACATTTTCCTGCTCAGAGGGAACCATGAAACTGTGGATATGAACCTCTATTACGGCTTTTTTGAGGAAATTGGCTTTGATCAGGGTTTTCTCCTGAATGTCAGCAGGACATATGACAGGCTGCCGGTAGCAGCAATAATCTCGGGGCATACCTTCTGTGTGCACGGAGGAATCAATGGAACCGAGAGTGTTGATGCCATCACAAAAGAAGGCGCTTTTCCTTATCTATGGAATGACCCCTCAAAAAGTCCGGGGCTGAGCAAATCATCAAGAGGTTCTACCGTTAAGGAGTTCGGGCCTGATATTGTTGACGGCTTTTTAGAAACAAATGGTTTGAAAAAGATTGTGAGAGGGCATACAGCTCTCAGAACCGGATATGAATGGTGGTTCGACGGGAAACTGCTTTCCCTTTTCTCCTGCCCGGATTATGTCGGACTCGGAAACGCTGCTGCTTTTGCCTATATAGAGAAAGGAGAACTGAAAATTATTGCCTTTGGAAATCGGTCTCAGTAAAACCGAAAATTTGGCCTGAACAGGAAAGAAAAAGCCGGATTAAAGCAAAAAATCAGTTAAAATCAATGAAAAGTTGCTCCAGCCTGAGTCACTACTTCAAACTGGAGTCTTTATATATGCCGGATTGTCGATAGTTGTTATTTTTGAATGCCGGAATATTTTGGTTCGGATTATTTGGTTATTATTTGGTTATTATTTGATGCTTAGATTTGATGCTTAGATTTGATGCTTAGATTTGATGCTTAGATTTGATGCTTAGATTTGATGCTTAGATTTGATGCTTAGATTTGATGCTTAGATTTGATGCTTAGATTTGATGCTTAGATTTGATGATTAGATTTGATGCTTAATTGCTCTTAATCAAGAATAATCCAGGAATCGGTCATTTTGTTCCCTATATCCGGATCGAGCTGCATTGCTTTTGTATACTGGATCTTAGCTTCGTCAAAACGACTCATTTTTCTCATGAGCAGTCCGTAGTTGTAGTGGAGTGGAGGATAATATGGATTGAGAGCAAGGGCTTTCTTGTATTCGTCCTCTGCTTCAGGTAAGCGCCCGAGTTCTGAAAGAAGGTTTCCGTAGCTGTAATGTCCCTCAACGCTTTCCGGGTCAAGACTTAGAGCTTTTTTGTATTCCATTTCAGCTTCGTACCTTCTTCCAAAGCGAGCAAGAAGGTTTGCATAGTTTGAGTGGACTTTTGCATCGTTCTGGTCAAGGGCAAGGGCTTCCATATACTGTTCTTCAGCTTCCGAGACCCGGCCTTCCCTTGCGAGGAGGTTTCCGTAGTTGAACAGAGTTCTCCTGTGCCTGGGGTTAAGGGAAAGGGCCTTTCTGTACTCGACCTCGGCTTCCGAAGAGCGCCCAAGGAAAGAGAGCAAAACCCCGAAGTTGTGGTGGAGGCTTGGGTCTTCGGGGTCCAGCTTCATGGCAAGTCTGTATTCTTTCTCGGCGTCCCTGAGCCTTCCGAGTTCAAAGAGCAGGTTTGCATACCCGCCTCTGGCAGGGACATAGTTCGGGTTACCGGCAAGTGCTCTCGAGTAACATTCCTCTGCTTCATCTACATGCCCGTATTCGGCCAGAAGGTAAGCGTACCCGGTATTTGCCTTTACATTTTCGGGCGAGGTTTCAAGAACGGTTTTATACTCATTTTCGGCTTCCTGAACCCTTCCGAGCTCTAAAAGAAGCTCAGAGTAAGCACATCTTACATCTGCATTTTCAGGGTTTTCGTTCAGGATTTCAAGGTAGCTTGCTTCGGCTTCAGGGGAAAAGCCCAGTACATGTGCTGCAATACCCAGCGCATAGCAGGAATCTTCGCGAAGCTTTCCGGAAGCCTGCATTAAGCAGACCTTTGCAAAAACGTATTCTTCCAGGTGCATTTTTTGCTGCTTGCATGCGTTAGAGAGTTCAAGTAAAAGTTTTGGGGGATAAGATTTTTCTTTAGAGCTTTTCAGAGCAAAATCAGCTGCACAGGAGAGGTTTTTCTGGTCAGATCCGATTATTCCAATAACATCGTACACAAAATCGTCAATAGCATCAAAGTCCATGTATCCGGCACCTCAGAAAAGTGAATGTTCTGGTAGGGGGTTGTCAGTGTAACATCCGGAGTATAGTTTACGCTTAATTGAATATATTAGTGAGTGAATATTGCGTATGATTATTAGACATACTATTAGTGTTTGAATAGTGTATAAGAGACCGAGTATAATATTATAATTATCGTATAACATTCTATCCCTTTATTACGCAAAATAAAACCACTGATTGCATTGAACGACAACGGTTTCATAAAAAAATATATTTTGCAGGATAAAAAACAAGGGATGTAGGGCAGGAGACGTAATAAAAATAGATCATTGATTATAAAAACATAAAAAGTGTTACTATTAACTGGAATGAAAAAACGAAAACTAAATAAATAAAAATACGAATAGAAAAGAAAAGCATATCTAATGATAGTATTAGCCAGAGGGAAAAGGAATTAAATAATTTTTACTAAGGCATAAATTCAACGTTTAAAAATAACTGGTTTGTATCAAATTAGAGGTAAACAGCAGGTAAACCATAAGTAAACCATAGGTTTATACTGTTTTTAGCTATTTTTACCGTTTTTATAATTTCATCAATTTTATCGCTTTTTTGGAAGTGCCTGAGAAATCTGTTGATGTTATTCCGGGAAACCTGAATGACAGTTCCGTTACATTCTTTTTAACTCCCTTTTGGTAATTATAAAGCCCATTTATTAGATTTAACTCCCTATTGGTAAACAGATGCCCCTTTTATCCAGCGCATAGTATTGCCTGCCGCTTTAGCCTGCCTGAGTCTGCCTGAACCCGCCTGAGTCCACCTGAGTCCGCTTGAGCCCATCTGCATACAATAGGTAAAAACGAAAGCATTAGCTGAACAGAAACTCTGAGCCAAAAATATCAACCGTGTTTTTTCAGAATTTTCATAATGATAAAAAACCCTGCAAGGTTTATTGCTCCTATCAGGAAATATCCTATCAGGTGCGTTGAGTTCCTGCCAAAAATCGAATCTCCGTCTCCGAAAACACCTGCAGAGCTGGTTTCTTCTTTTGCTCCCTCCAGGGAGGATTCACTTTCCTTTGTTTTGGCTCCTTTACTCCCGAATTCGATCACCGAATCAGTTTTAAGAGAAAACTCTTTCTCCTTTTCTTCAAGGCTATTTCCGGAATTCAGAACAGCCCCGACAGCATAGGAGTTCTCCGGCTCAAGGCCGAGGAAAAGGAACTGGTCATCGTTTCCTGGAGATGAGATTACTTTTCCATCTTTCCTGAGTTCTACGGATCCTTTTTCAGGAAGTTTGACTTTCAGGTTCACGTGCCCTGTAAGCAGGATCTGCTCTCCTTGCGTAAACCTGGGCCTGTCCGGGACATCAAGGATTCCAAGAAGGGTGGGAGCAAAGTCCTCCTGCCCGAATTCTCCCCTGATAACTCCGCTCTCGACATCCTGCGCATATACGATGAGCGGGACCATCTGCGCTTCATCCGATACCGAGTATTTTTCGGACTGATGCCCTCCTTTAGAACCATCTGCCGAAAAAGCCATCCCATGGTCTGAGGTCAGGACAAAAGCAAGGTTGTTTTTTTCACATAGTTTATAGAGGGATAAAAGCTCCGAATCAAGGTTTTCGATGCAGTCTATATATCCATAGTTGCCCCTGTAGTGCCCGCTCATATCAATTGCCCCTACATTGACAGTCAGCAAGTATTTTTGCCCGGGCCTGTTTTTTGCCATGTACTCTACAACAGCACAGGCAGTTTCAATACCCCACCTGTTATATCCGTTATACTTTTCCCCAGTCTCTTTTGAGGTGACATATCCCGGAGCCAGGTCAGCCTTCTCTTCCATTAGCTGCAAAAGCCCGGATGGCACCGGATTATCCTGGGAATGTTCATACTGCGCAAGCACTATCTCCATCTTCTTTAGTGAGTTGTTTTCATCCCTCAGGACAGCATCCTGTTCGGCGCAGATTGACCAGGAATCCCCTTTTTCCATTACAGCAATACAGAGATAGCCCTCACTGTGTAAAACATCGAAAATATTTGCATCTTTAAAACTAACAAACTCGCTGTCTGCACCCGGGTTTCCGGTAACAAGGACCGAGTGTCCGCCTTCGGTAAATGTTTGCGGAGCACGAAACTCGAGAATCCGGGCACTGTTTTTGCCTATTTCCGGAATATTCTCAAGCCTGGCGTTTTCAAGGGGTGTACCGTCAAGTGCGTGCGGTGTAAGCTCCGGATAGATAAAAGGGGCACTTAAGCCGTCAACGATCAACACGACTGCACCGTCAGGTGTATTGACAGGGTTTACCTCAACCTCGGTAAGTGCAGATGCAGGAACTGGAAAAACTGCAGAAAAGATCAACAGTGTTGTAAGTAAAACCAGAATTGGAAATAATTTGAAGTTTCGGATCCCGTGAATCATTGTAAATTATTTTAGATTCATCAGCTATAAAGAATTTCCCTTTTCAAAAAAATCTGCTGGCAAAGTTCGTTGCCTTTATACATATTGTGAGACGTAGAGGACATATATACATACGGGGCTGTAGTGAAATCTTCAGATCTAAATTTTTTATTTAATATCCAGGTTTACAGGTTACCTTTTTAAAGGTTTATTTTTTTAAAGGTTTATTGTACCAGAAAGAGTAAAGGTATAACACTTGCCAAACATACCAGTAACATTCTGAAAAACCCTATCATATAATCCAAAAAACAGGGAGATTCCCCATGAAGATGAACCCACGCTGTACCTACTGCCTGCTTTCGAGAGTGCATTTTCAATCAAAGCTTTCAACGGATGATGAAGATCTGATCTGCAAGACGATTCATGAATGCCTTGACGTCATGAATAAACATTATGACCCCGAGGCGGTATCAGCATCCGTAGCAACTAAAATTCACCGAAAGTGCTATGAAATCCTCGAAGACAATGATCCATATGAAGTCACAAAAAAGCTCATCAACCAGGCTGCATTAAAAGTCCTGCCCGCAGCAAAAGAAAAAATTTACGAAAACTCTCCTGACGACGGGGAACTCTTCAGGCGGGCAGTGCTTGCGTCGGTTGTCGCGAATTATTTTGATTTCGGGATTATGGGCTTTGATGCCAGCGAAGATAAATTTGAAGCTGCTTTTCTAAAACTTTTCGAACATGGGCTTGACGTTGATGATACCCCAAAGATGATGGGGCTCCTTAAGGATGTTGTCTATATTGCCGACAACTGCGGAGAGATCCTTTTTGATATTATAGTTTTCGACGTGATAAAAAAACTCGGCGGAAATATCACACTCGTGGTCCGAGGAGGTCCCATTCTCACAGATGTTACATTAGAAGAGGTAAAAGAGTTTGAAATCGATAAAAAGGTTGACAGGATAATGACCACAGGTTCAAATGCTGTAGGTATCCTGATCGAAGAAGCCCCTGCCGAACTTCTCGACGTAATGAAAGACGCAACCCTTATCATCAGCAAGGGCATGGCAAACTACGAGACCCTCTCCGAACATAATTTCGGGCCGATTGCCTATATGCTCCTTACAAAATGCGAGTGTGTGGCTGAAGACCTCGGGCTTGAACAGGGCCTGTCGGTTGCAAAACTGATGAACTTCCCCTGAAGTTCGCGCCTGCCGGATCTTTTGTCCTGATATTTCGGGGTATATTTTTTAAGGTTTTCCGGCTGCCGGACTTTTTTCGGCAACTTTTTATTGATCAGAGCTACACATTAAATATAGTTAATGAAAAATACTTTAAGGTCAGTGCGGAATTTTATAAGATTTGACAGTTTCAAAATACAGGCAAGCCAGATAGTTATTGATATATAAGTATATATTATCAAAACCGTATAAGAAGAACAGTATAAGGAGAGATCTAAGATGTGTGAACTTAATGTAATTATGCTTCGTGGAGAAAACCGAGAGAAGGTCATGGAGTCTGTAGCAAAGATTCTGGTTGAAGGAAACTCAATTCAGCTTACCGGAATCCTCGGAGATAAAATGACGGTTGAAGGCTCGATAAAGGAAATCAATTTCTCACGCGGGGAAGCCCTTATTCTGTCAAATTGATTTTTTTACTTTTTTAGTTTACTTATTCCTGAGTTTTACCTGCTTATTGACCTTTTTTCTTTAGCAGGAATTAGATTATCTGTTTTAGTGGGAAGACAGGCCTGATAAAGAGTCTTGCTAATGTACTGAAGAACCGGTGAACTTGCTAATGTACTGAAGAACCGGTGAATTTCTAACCTTTCGGAAAACCATCTGGAAGCCCCGGAAGCACTGAATCTCTCTTCCAGTTTCTTTAATTTGCAATAACTACCCGGGAAAAGCATTTATCTATTCTTCTCTATAACCTCAGTGTTACCTGAGATATAACAATCAACAATCAGGCGTAAATTTAAAGCACTCAAAATATTTATCACTTAAATCAGTATCTTAGTTCGAAGATCGGGCAGTTTTTAGCATCTCTTAATTTCATACGTGCATTATAAATCCATGAAACACTTTAAATTTATGCATATATGTAGATTAGTTTAATTCACTACCCGGAAATCACAAACTTATAAAAAACAATTTTCAGTTGTTCAGGCTATTAGACTGTAATTCACTCTAATTTAGTCTAATTTACTACAAATTAGACTAATTTATTTAGACTAATTTACTATAATTTAGACTAATCCTGAATTGGATAGTTCAGGATAAACAGGACAGGATAATAAATGGCTAAAGCAAAGATTGCAGTAAACGGTTACGGAACTATAGGGAAAAGAGTTGCAGACGCCGTACAGGCTCAGGACGATATGGAAATCATAGGCGTTTCCAAGACAAAGCCAAACTATGAGGCTGCAGTAGCCCACCAGCTAGGGTATGACATCTATGCCCCTGCCGCCAATCTGGGAGCTTTTGAAAAGGCAGGAATACCTGCCGCAGGAAGCATTGAGGAAATGGTGGAAAAAGCCGACCTGGTTGTGGACTGCACTCCTGGAGGAGTGGGGGAAGCTAATAAAGCCCTGTACGAAAAAGCCGGGGTAAAGGCCATCTGGCAGGGTGGTGAGGAGCACGAACTTACGGGTTTTTCCTTTAACGCCGTCTCAAACTACGAAGGGGCCCTGGGCCTTGACTTCTTGAGGGTGGTTTCCTGCAACACCACAGGGCTCTGCAGGGTCATCTATCCCATAGACAAAGCGTTTGGGGTAAAGAAGGTCAGGGTAACCCTTGCCCGAAGGTCAGCCGATCCCAACGACATAAAGAAGGGGCCGATCAATGCAATCGTGCCGGACCCGATCAAGCTGCCTTCGCACCACGGTCCCGATGTGAAGACTGTTATTCCCCATATAAATATCACCTCAGCCGCAATGAAAATCCCGACGACCTTAATGCACCTGCACACCGTGAACATGGAGCTTAAGAACGAGTGCACTGCCGAAGACATCAGGAAAGTGCTTGGTTCCCAGTCCAGAGTCCGTTTCGTAGGGCAGGGCATATCTTCCACGGCTGAAATCATCGAAGTTGCCAGGGACATAAAGCGCCCCAGAAATGATATGTGGGAGAACTGCGTCTGGTCTGATTCCATCACCATGCACGAAGGAGAACTCTACTTCTTCCAGGCTATCCACCAGGAATCCATTGTGGTCCCTGAAAACGTGGATGCTATCCGCGCAATGATGGAGCTTGAGAGCGACGGCGCAAAATCAATCCAGAAAACAAATAAAGCCCTTGGGCTCTGAGCCTTCCCGAGGCTCTTGATTTCCGGGACTCAGGGTATCTGATACACTTTCTGACGAACATTCTAGTGAAATTTCTGACGAATTTCCTGAGTCCTGATTTACGAAACCTCAGTTCCAGGTACCCGAAAACCTGGTATGTGGAACCTGGAACCCTGAGATAAGAAGGATCCGACCCTTAATGACTTCAGATTCAAACTTTTTAAAATTGTGCCGGGAGGCTTTCAAGGCTGCATACGATGCAACCTGTGACCTTGTGGGCACTGATTCGGCAAGCAGCTTCGTATGTATGGGAGCTGACGGGACGCCGACTACCGGTATAGATCTTGCAGCAGAGGATGCCATTATCGAGGTGTTTAAGGCAGACGGCAGGTCCATGAGGATACTCAGTGAAGAACTTGGTGAACTTGTTATCGGGAAGTCTCCTGAGTTTTCTGTTGTGCTTGACCCCCTCGACGGGACATATAATGCTTCTGCAGGAATTCCTTTCTACAGCGTTTCAATAGCTTTTGCCTCTCACGACCTCTTAGACCTCAGGTTCGGGTATGTGAGCAACCTTGCCCTCAAGGAAGAGTATTATGCAGAAGCCGGAAAGGGCGCATATCTGAATGGGAATAAAATCAAACCCTCCGCGAATTCGGACCTGAATAAACTCTGTGTCAGTGTATACGGCTACAGGCAAAACGTGGAAAGGACCAGAAAGATATACAGCAATGTCCGTCGCGTGAGGTTGTTCGGGAGCGTGGCGCTTGAACTGTGTTATGTAGCCTCAGGCAGGCTTGATGCCTTTGTGGATGTCCGAAAGGCTCTGCGTGTAACAGATGTGGCAGCAGGTCAGCTTATCCTTGAAGAAGCCGGTGGGCTTGTTACGGACGGATACGGAAAGACTTTAAGACTTCCTGATAATGTTACTGCCAGAGTGGAGATGGTCGCGTCCAACGGACACGTACATAAAAAACTTTTAAGCTTACTCGCAGAGGGATAATTTGGCAATTAAAAAAATAGGGCTCGCATCGCGCTGTGATAGTCCTGAAGTACTTGAGATGGTAAGGAATATTATCTCGAACTTCCAGTCGAAGGTGCAGATCTATGTTTCCACTGCCACAGCCGATGTCCTGAGAATTGAGGGGACTCCTGTCGAAAGAATGAGGGACGAGGGGGTCGAACTTATCATAACTGTGGGAGGCGATGGGACAGTCCTGCGGAACATTGCCAAAATGAAAGACCCTCTTCCCATAATGGGAATTAATATGGGCACTCTCGGTTTCCTTGTAGATGTGGAGCCTGAAGATGCAATTGAGGCCATAGAGGAAGTTCTCTATGGTTTTTCGTATCTCGAAAGGATGCGGGTAGACGTTTTCCTTAATGGGGAGATGCTTGAAACAGCCACTAACGAGGTCGCTGTAATGTCTGCAAAACCCGCAAAGATTATTCAGTTTGAAGTCCACATTAATGACTGCCGGCTTGATGATATTCGCGCGGATGGTGTGGTTTTTGCAACCCCCACAGGCTCAACGGCCTATGCAATGAGCGCCGGAGGCCCTATCGTAAACCCGAGGGTAAATGCAATCGTGGTAGTCCCTGTTGCTCCTTTCAAGCTATCGTCAAGACCCTGGGTTATCCCTTCGGACAGCGAGATTACAGTAAAATTGTCAGACCCTAAAAAAGAGGCTGTAATTGCAATTGACGGGCAGAAGTCTTACAGGATCAGGGCTGATGATGTTGTCAAACTGAAGAAATCAAAATTCCCTGCGCGTTTTGTAAGGATTTCAGATACCTGCTTTTACGAGAGGGTTCAGCGGAAACTTTCCTGAAAAACCTTTTTTCAGGTTTGACTTCTCATTAACTTTAATTTTTCTTATGGCCCCAGTTTTTTTAGAACCTTTTTCTTAAAATCCGGGTTTTACTCCTGATATTCCCTGATATTTATAATCTGACACTTTCATATCTCAGGTTAAAGAACTGAAAGCGCATTTTTTACCCCTAATATGGGAACGTTGCTCTCGGAAACTCTTTTCCTCCAAGGAAAACATTTATACAGGTGTAGGTAAAGCTAATGCTTAATTCTACTAAATATAAGATTTTTTGACTTTTAATGGCGTTTTAGCCTCGTACTTTCTTATCCAGGCCTTTGAATAATTTTTCAGGGCAATTAATACAAATATCATTAAAAATAATCATAAATTCCTCAAAATGATAAAAATCACGGGAAACAATAACCATGTCAGAGAGCGAGCAGTACTCCAGAAATACACTTATGGACTTCGTCGAATATCGCCCCCTTGATATCGAAATCTGCGACGTGACTCTGCGCGACGGGGAACAGACCCCTGGCGTTGTGTTCACGAAAGAACAGAAGCTGGCAATGGCGAGTGAGCTTGATTCCATGGGTATTGAGGTTATAGAAGCCGGATTTCCGGTAGTTTCCGCATACGAAAAGGAAATCGTAAAGGAAATTGCAAGCCAGGGCTTTAATTCAAGGATCTGCTGTCTCTCAAGAGCAGTAAAAGGGGATGTAGACGCTGCCCTTGAATGTGACGTCGATATCGTGAGCATTTTCATTGCAATGTCCGACATGCACCTCAAATACAAATACCACAGGAGTTTTGAGGAAATGCTCGGCTGTGCCAAGGAAGCCATTGAATATGCAACTGACCACGGTTTAAAAGTGCGTTTTGCAGCCGAAGATGCAAGCCGTACTCCGGTTGACCGTCTCAAGCAGGCTTTCAAAGAAGTTGAAAGCGAGTACAAAGTGCAGTATGTAAGCCTCGCAGATACAGTTGGCATCCTGAACCCTATCACAACCCACTACCTTGTGAGCGAGATCTTTAAGTCCGTAAACACTTCAATCTGCATCCACTGCCACGATGACCTCGGAATGGCTACCGCTAACACCCTTGTAGCCGCCGAAGCCGGGGCAAAGCAGCTCCATACAACAGTCAATGCAATAGGAGAACGGGCAGGAAACGCCTCCCTTGAAGAAGTGATGGTAGCTCTCAGAGTACAGTACGGGATCGACCGCTATGATACAACAAAGCTGACTGCACTTTCCAGAATGGTCTCGGAATACTCAGGCATTACACCCTCGGTGAACAAAGCCGTTGTCGGACATAATGCCTTTACCCACGAATCCGGAATCCACGTCGCTGCAATCCTTGAAGAGCCGAGGACCTACGAACTCTTCCTCCCTGAGATGGTTGGCGGAAAGCGTAACCTTGTTGTCGGAAAGCACACCGGGACAAAAGCCTTAAAAGGAATCATCAACAGCATCGGCTTCTGCCTCGAACGGGACGAACTCTGTGCCCTGATCGAAAAAGTCAAGGTCTGCACCGAAGAAAAGCGTAAAAGCATCTCGCGGGAGCAGCTTGAAAAGCTAATTAGTCAGGTCAGGCAGGAACAGAAAACAAGTAAACCTGAAGGGGAAGAGAAGATTTCGATCTGAAGTGTATTACTCTATATGAAGTGTATTACAGATCTTTCTAACCCGTACAACCTTTTCGCTGTACTGTGTCATTTTTGTCACGCTCGATGCAGGACAGCAGACTTAAAAACAATATGAAGAAGAGAAAAGGCAAGTAGTAATCTAAATTTGCTTTTTACTGTATTTTCAAACTTCTTCTTTCTTACTTCTACTCTTTTCTTCCTTTTGAGAAGGGCCGCCAGACAAGCTGGCGGAGGAGCTTATTTTTACCTGGATTTAAATACAGGTTCGGGGTTAAGAAAAAGTATCATTTCAGATCGTGATCTGTTTATAAGTGTTATCCAGGATCCCTACCTGCGGTTGGCTTAATATTGTTTTTGTCTTAACCTGACAGGCCGGCTTCAAACCACTGCGGCGCGAAGAGAAACTGAAAAATTCTGTCTCGGGCTCTGGAGTATATTTATCAATATATACGCAAATTAATCAGAGAGTACTAAAAAAGGAAGCTGACATCTGATATTAGAATAAGGGATAATTGGATTAAAGAGATGGGCTGGTCAGATATCAAAGTTAACTTTTAATACCTCACACTGTGGCATATTTTTAATTTGTACACCCTCCAGTGTTCCTGTTACCTCCAGGCTATCAAATTCATTTGAACCGCAGAGCACGTCCTGATTCGGGTGTGTGCCAGGTGTGATATTGCAGTTAAGCACAGTCTTTTTACCAGCCGAAACTACGATTGGAAGCCTTGGTGATGCAGGATGTTTCTTTGGAAGAACTATTAATGGGGACCTGATTTCCCGAATCATGAAGAGAACGCATTTAAGCCCTTTTTCAGTTTTCTCATCCACCGAAAACGCAGAGGCAACAATCAGGTCATGAGGTTCCAGCCCGAGTACAATTTCTTCGTTTTCAGTTTCCAGAAAGTACTGCCCATTCGGACCTGCTTTCACAATAGCCACTATTCCTGCTGTGCCGCGCAGGAGAAGCATTTCACTTTCCTTCAGTGAAATGTCTTTAGAAGAGGTCGATTTTTCCATGTTAAAAACAAGTATCTAAAAAATCCAGTTGATTATCAGGACTCTGCTACATTTGCAGATTGGCAGGAAGGACACTTCACATTCTTGCCAATACCTTTGAATTTATTCCCACAGTCCTTGCATGCATACTGTTTAAACGGCAATTTCCCTTCCATATCGATATCAAACGAATCTCCAACACTACACATATTATTACCTCATGGTTTTATAAAGGGGCTTACTATAATGATATAACCCACATATTATTACTCACACTTATACAATTAATATCTTTCTATGTCTATCTCCGGGCAATTTCTGACCGCAGTAAACGAGTCCATGCAAATCAGTCCTTGCTATGCTCTCCAGAAATTTTTCAGGTAATATCGATCTTTTTGACTTTGAAAAATAAAAAAATTAAGAGGTATATGTGGAGGTCCACTCCGGCTTTTCCGGCGGGTTTGCCTCCAGCATTTCTCTCCATTTTTCATCGGTCAGGCGGTCGGACATGGGCTGCTTGAACTCGTAGTAGCTCATAACAGGCCCTGCAGCCAGGAAAACCCTGCCGTCAGGAACCTTGTAAGCCACAATCACCATATCCACGTATCCTGTCCCTTCCTCAAGCACAAGTTCGTCATTCGGTTCGGTGTGGACGTCTGCAACGAGAGTAGTTTTCCTGGCTTCTTCGTCAACACTCACGCTCGTTTTGATTATTTCTCCAAACTTGAAAATGTAAAATTTGTCTTCTTCTGTCAGTTCCTCATTTTCAAGTTCCTTTTCGGAAATCTCGATAAGCTTTTCCAGGACTCTCTCGAGGCTTTCAAAGTTTCTTCCAGTATCTTCATCAAGCGCATCCAGTTCTTCAAGCCCGTCTGCGGTCATCCGGGTAAGGGCCAGCAGCCTGTTATAATGTTCGGGCACAGGCTCGACATACCCCACGGATTTGTCCCCAAACACAGGAAGCGAATCCTCTATTCCATAGCTTTGCTTAGCGTAGAGAATCGTATCGTGCCTGAGTTCGGTCCAGGAAGCCAGAGAGGTGCTCAATTCTTTGTCCTGCCAGGCATCGGTTTGCATAAAGGTGGGATAGCCTTCACCATAATCATTCATGAGGGGCTGGAGAGTATAAAGCCAGGACCAGTAGAGATTCCTGTTCCAGTCGGCTACACTGAAGTTCGAGAATTCCGAGTCCAGTTCCCCGTACCGAAGACTGTAATTTTTATAGCTGGAATCGTTCAGTTCGTCAAGCCAGTAAACCGCCCTCTTCGATCCCAGGAGAGCCATCGCATCAAGCCCACGCGGGAAACCCCTGTTGTTGCCGTATTCGGAGTCTCTATAGGTAAAAGGCACCTGTTCCTGATCTCCTGTGTAATCTTTAGTATAGGGACCGGTGAGCCTGAAGAAAATATAAGAGTCCGGGATAAAACGCTGGCCCATAAACCTGAAGCCTTTCGTATCCTCAAGGAGTTCATCAGCCTGCTCGGCCGTTAGAATGGGCTCATGGGTTCCACTTCCTGTACCTCCGTAGATCTCCGGGCTCCGGTACCCGGCAAGCTCCACTTTCAGCTCTCCTATCGTTGTTGCGTTAAAATTCCTTGACCCGCTTCCGAATACTGTTTCCATTGCTTCCATATATTCATAAGGTCCGAGGTCGTCAGAAACGCCTACGTAAAAAGCAGTAATCGCGTAGATCCTATCCCATTTCTGAAGGAGATCCGGATTGTCTTCGAGTCGGGAGGTGATCAGGTTTGCCTGGATTGTCTGGATGCGTGATTCTTTTTCCGGGTCTTCGGCCTGGATCAATTTACCTTTGAGGAGCATGCTCATCCTGCCGTGCCACATAAAGGCCCTGAAGTAGTTTTGCAGCTTCTCAGAGCGGGTATAGTGGCCTCTCGGCACGTACTGAGAATAGTCCTCCCTATAACTGAAAATTGGAGAGATTTCAAAGCCTTCTTGCTTTTCGATAAGAGCCAGTTCGGCTTTGACTTCATCTTTTACAAACACAGGAACCTCAAACTGATACTTTTCCTTTGCTGCTGGGTCAAAGTATGTTCCAGCTTCCGGGTCGTAAGGGTCCTTAATCTCTTTTATCTGCTCTTCTTCTGGCTGGAGCAAGCTCAATGCAACTGCGAAGTAGGCTGCATTTCTTCTTGCGGCTTCCTTTTCTTCTCCTGAAACTCTATTATAATCCTCTACAGATGCATTAAGCAGGGCTTTATCGAGTTCCCACAAAAGGTCATATAATTCATTTTGCTCGACCTGGCTTATGCTGTCGTCAAACTGGACGTGATAGAGGTGGAGAAGGGTATCTGAAGTTATGAAAATTAGCTGTCCTTCCCTTCCAAGCCTGTCATACATAACAGTGATATCTTCTTCTTTCGGATTGTAAGGGTTAGAAATTACCACAAATCCGTTTTCTTTCAGCTTCTCCAGGGCTGCTTCATCTGTCAAAAACTTCTGAGAAAACTCTCCGTAATTCGTAACATCCGATTCCTGCAGGGGCAGTTCGTATTGGGAAGCTTTTAATTCTATATCAAGAGCTTCAAGCCTGTAGTTTCCTGCAAGAGATGAATTTCCTGCCTCAAGACCGGAAAGATTTACTGCTTCGGTTTTCAGATTACCCGTCAAAGCGATTTTATTATTGCCTGCTTCTTCTCCCTGTTCTGTCCCGTTCTCCCCGCTTAACCCGGAACTTTGCTCCAGGCATCCTCCAGTAAAAAGGGAGACTGAAAAAATAAAAAACATCAAAAGGGCTACAACTATCTGAGTTTGGTTCTTCATTATTTCATCTCGGTCGCTTTGGATCAGTATCGGATTCGAGCTTTGCTCGCTCAGAAAGGTGGGGTTTTACCTTCAAAGTCAGGGTTCAGATTATTCCTGTTTTGCAACCGAAGGTTCGTATAGGGGGCCAAACTTTTTAAAAAACTAACTTTTCCATATGTTATTCTCATTACAATATTTCAATCTATTCAAAATCCGGTTAAGTCATATCCAGCTAAAAAATTTGAGAAATAAAAAACAGGCCATTCCCTGTCACCGGGTTGACTTTTTTGATAAAATGAAAAATTAAAAAATGTATCTGACCCGTACAACCCTATTCTCTATATCGAACCGTTCTTGTTCTGCTCGACGCAGGAGAGCGGTCTTTCCCGCGAAAAAAAGAAAAGGACGTAGATAAGCAGAAGAGTAAATACAATTGAGTGCACCTGTAAGAAATAAGTAGAAGTAAACGTGGAAACCTGTAATTATTTTGTTTCTTTTTGCTTCTTTCTGCTTTCTGGATAGGGCCGCCAGACAAGCTGGCGGAGGCGCTGATATTTACCTTTAAATTGAAAAGCCGGTCCCGGGTAAATGAAAGTATTCTCTCGGTTATGGGGCTATTTCCTTCAATGTTTGCCTCTCTTTATTGAGATGTCGATTTTTGGGTTATTTTTTATCTGGCTGACAGGCCGGCCCAGGCCCAACGCAGCGTGGGGAAGACGAATTGAAAGCTTCTAGCTCCGGGTATAGAATAGATCAAACAGTTAATGAGGGACCACCAAAAGCTGAAAAAAATAAAAAAATTAAAAAATAGTTGAGAGCAAAATTAAGAGGTATATGTGGAGGTCCACTCCGGCCTTTCCGGCGGGTTTGCCTCCAGCATTTCTCTCCATTTTTCATCGGTCAGGCGGTCGGACATGGGCTGCTTGAACTCGTAGTAGCTCATAACGGGTCCGGCTCCTACAAGGATTCTGCCGTCCTGAAGCTTATATGCCACTACGACCATATCCACGTATCCGACTCCTTCTTCCAGTACAGCTCCCGTGTTGCCGTCGGTATGGACATCAGCCACAACTGTGGTTTTTCTGGCTTTATCGTCGACGTCAGCTATGACCCCTTCAAGCTGGTCTCCGAAATTCTTGATGAACTCGTAGTCTTCTGCTGTCAGTTCCTCATTTTCGAGTTCCTTTTCCGAAATTGCCTGAAGCCTGGAAAGTATGTTTTCAAGGTCTGTAAGCCTTGTTCTGGATGTCGGGTCAAGCACGCCTATTTCGTCCAGGCCCTGGTTTGTCATCTTCGTTAAGGCGAGCAGCCTCGCGTAGAAATCAGGGACTGGCTCCACATAGCCTACAACCGGTTTTTCTTCAGGAGGCATGGGCATAGATGTTTCAACTATAGTGTAACTCTGCTTGGCATAGAGGATAGTGTCGTGCCTGAGTTCGGTCCAGGAAGCCAGCGAGGTGCTCAGTTCCTTATCCTGCCAGGCATCGGTCTGCATGAAGGTAGGGTATCCTTCCCCATAGTCCTTCAGGAGGGGCTGGAGGGAATAGAGCCAGGACCAGTAGAGGTTCCTGTTCCACTCGGCTGCGCTGAAATTCGAGAATTCCGAATCCAGTTCCCCATACCGGACACTGTAATTTTCGTAGCTGGAATCATTCAGTTCGTCGAGCCAGTAAACCGCCCTTTCCGAACCCAGAAGAGCCATTGCGTCAAGCCCGCGCGGGAAACCCCTTATAGGTCTTCCTGCCCCTGAGATTACGAAAGTGAAGGGCTCTTCCCTCTCTCCCTGATATTCTCCTGTATAGGCTCCGACCAGGTTTGAGAACATATAAGAGTCCGGGATGAAGCGCTGCCCCATGAAACGGAAGCCTGTGGTATTTTCGAGGCATTCGTCAGCCTGCTCCGGGGTGAAGGGCGGCTCCAGGACACAGTTCCCTGTGCCTCCGTAGATCTTCGGGCCCTGGTATTCGGCAAGTACGGTCTTTAACTCCTCTACCGTTGTTTCGTTAAACTCCCTTTCTCCATTGCCAAAGACAGAATCCATTGCTTCCATATATTCGTAAGGCCCCAGGTCATCGGAAAAACCCACATAAAAAGCCGTAACCCCGTAGATCCTGTCCCAGTTTTTGAGAAGCTCAGGCTCGTTTTCGAGCTGAGAAGAAATCAGGCTTGCCTGGATGGTCTGGATGCGGGCATCTTTTGCAGGATCTTCGGATTTAATCAGTTCATCCTTCAGGAGCATGCTTATCCTGCCGTGCCACATAAAGGCTCTGAAATAGTTTTGCAGCTTCTCGGAGCGGGTATAGTGGCCTCTTGGCACGTACTGAGAATAGTCCTCCTTATAAAGGAAAATAGGAGAGGTAACAAAGCCTTCGTGTGCTTCTATCAAAGCGAGTTCGGCTTCAACCTCTTCTTTTACAAACGAAGGGACCTCAAACTGATATTGTTCTGCCGAACCTGCCGGGAAAAGAGCCTCATCAACAAAGCCGTAAGGGTCTTCTGCTGCCTGTATCTGCTCAGGCTTCGGCTGGAGCAGGCTCAAAGCAACCGCAAAGTAGGCTGTGTTTCTTCTTGCGGCTTCCTTTTCTTCGCCTGAAGCACTGTTAGAAGCACTGTTATATTCTTCTACCGAGGCGTTTAGCAGGGCAAGGTCAGTCTCCCAGAGAGTATCGTAAAACTCCTTTTCCTCTATCTGGCGCAGGGTCTCATCAAACTGGATGTGGTAGAGGTGCAGAAGGGAGTCCGTAGTAATAAAAACAGGTATTTCCTCTTCTTTGAGGGTAATGTACATTGAAGTTATGTCCTCTTCTGCGGGGTTGTAAGGGTTTTCTATTACCACAAAACCATTACTTTCCAGCATTTTAAGAGCGGATTCGTTCAGAGGGATTCTGCCTGAAAAGTTTCCATAGTTGGAGATTTTATTTCTTTCCAGGGGCAACTCATAAGAAGGCGCTTTTAACTCGACATCGAGGGCTTCCAGATTATAATTTATCGGCAGGGAGGCACCCTGGCCCAGAAGCCCCGAATAAGTTACAGCCTCTGTTTTGAGTACATCTGCAGCGTAGCCGGGCGTGTCCTGCTCTGTCTTCTGATCGGAGCAGCCAGCAAAAAAAACAAAAAGCAAAAGCATCAGGTAGATTGATGCTGATCTGATTCCAGGATCCATAATCTATACCTCAGGCAAAATCAGTAAAAAATAAGTTAAACGTAAAATTATTAGGTTTTCTATGTAAATAAAGAAAAAAACCTCTCTTTCCCTGTTATTCGTTAGGGCTCAGAGGGTCTATTCTAAAAAGCAGAATCATGAATAGTGCAGCCACAGCTCCTGAGCTCAAGAGAAGCGGATCTCTTGTAATATTAAGAAGCGTGCCTGCAATAAGTAGCAAAACCCCTATTAACAGCAGAATTTGGAATTTTCTGTTCAAACTTTTTTATCCCCTTTACATCCCATTTTGAGTTTTAAAATTTATAAATTATTTACATAAGTCATTAAAATATACCCTGATTCCCTATAACTAATTGTTTCTCTTTAGTTATTTATTTTTCCGCAAAGCATTTAATTCTTTATTAAACTTCAAACCATTTTGAAGTTATGTTTTGAAGAAAACAGGCTTATGAATCTGAATAAGAGAACAAACCTGGTTTATTGAAGTCTCTATGGAAAACCAGCTCCAAAAAAATAAGGGTGAATATTTTTGGGTTCAGTGAGAAAAAAGTTGAGCCATTGTTAGAGAATAAAGTTGACTATTTTCCTGCCAAAAATAGAATAATAACTGAGTGGAAGTTATCAAAATTTTATGTAAGTTTGCGGAGGTTCAAAGCATACAAGCTGGATTAAAGCCTCCAGTTTGGTCAGGTTAAAAGTTTGTTTGCCAAGTTGCACTTTCCTACTTGCGCCTCACCCGAATTGCGCCTCGCTCGAATTGCGACTCGCCCGAATTGCGACTCGCCCGAATTGCGACTCGGGAATACGCGGTCCGTTTCACTCGCTTCGCTCGCTCAAGCAGACTAATTTATAGTTTATTGCAGTGAGATTCTCTCAAGAGGACTGAATTACAAATATCTCTGATCCATACAACCGTATTCGCTCTACCGAACCGTCTTGTCACGCTTGACGCAGAATAGTGGTCTTTCCTGCAAAAAGGTAGAGAAGAGGAAAGCCAGAAGTAAAAGCAACAGGAAAAAAGCAAAAACTAGAAGAGATAGAAAATTAGACTGGAAAAGTAATTTGTGGTCAAGGGAAGGTATTACTCAGGTAAGGGGGATTTCTCTAAAAATCCCCTCTAAAATTCAGGTTCTCCTGGTAATATTATAAATTCTTGAATCTCAGGGCAGGAATTGAATTTTTACGCTGCTGTCAATTACGGTCACACTGGACTGAAGCTCTTTTTCTTTACTTTTAAGTTCTTCCTTTAAAACAGTCAATTTCTTTTCGGAAATTTCAACTTCTTCTTCAAGCATGCGGGTTCTTGCCAGCAGTTCTGCCTCCTTGTGTTCAAGGCCGGCAAGTTTTCCGGTATCTGAGCTTGCGAGTTCGGCTTTTTTTGCTTCAAACGCTTTTTGAGCTGCAATATATTCTTTTTTCTTCTCTTCAAAGCCCGAACTTGCAGATCTGACCTGTGCCAGGGTTTTCTCTTTTTTCTGAGTTTGTATGTCAAGGGCAGGATCCTCAAAAACCTTCTGAAGCTCCAGGAAAAAAGAAGGGTCAAGGTTTACAGGAGCTTCAAGGCAGATATCAAGCTGCTGCTTTACCTCTGGCTTTAAAGTATACCTGCTGCTTTCATGGAGTTTTTTTATCTTTGAGAGGTTGCCTGAAAAAGGAATGACAAGGGAGTTCAGGCCTGTTTCGGCTTTTTTGAGCCTGTCTCTGGCAATATCTAATTCTCCCTGAAGGCTCTGCAGATTTTGCCAGGCTTCTCCCTGTTTGAAATCTTCGAGAGCCTGACCGGTTCTGGCAATTTCATCTTTTAAAGTCTGGATTTTCCGTTTTTTAGATTCGATTTCCAGGTTTTCAGCCTCCATTGAGGCAGATAATTCCTGAATATCTTTCATGCCTGTAGAAGCTGCTTCAATAGCTTCCATTTCCCTTTTATGCCCCCGAATCGTTTCCCTTAGCTCATTAAGAACCTGACCCAACCTGCCAAGGCTTTCAGTAACGTCTTTTGACTCCTGAGGAAAGACAGCCCTGGTGTATCGGAAACTCTGGTTCATATGTTCAAGGCAGGTGTCCAGATTCTGCACAGCTGCTTCATGAAACCCTTTAAGAGCCCTGAAATCCGTATTCTCCATAACTCCTAATTTATCTATGAAGACTCCGACCTGTTTTGTTACATTTTCCCGGTTGCTCTTTGCTCGTTTTACAGCCCTTATGTCAAAATCTCCCTCAACTTTTGCTTCCAGAAGCCTGGAATTGCTTTCTTTAAGCTCAGAAATCGCAACTTCAAGCTTTCTGAAAAGGCCCGAGACATCCTTTTCTATTTCAGAAGATATTTTTTGAGAACTCTCTTCCAGCAATGCGGGCAGTTCATCAAAACTAACTTCACTGGAAATAATTTTCTCGTGAGAGCTTTCTTGTTTTCCGAAGAGCTTTTTGATCCACTTCAATTTAGGCCTTCCTGAATTTGATGAGTTTAATAAATATATGGAGCAAATAAATCTATAGGTTAATAATTTTTTAAGGTTTAGAACTCGTTAGGGTTTAATACTTAAAATAATTAATAATTTAATAGGATAAATAATTTGGTAAAGTTAATTATTTGACGCAGTTATTTGGGGTATATTTCTTAAATCCCTATATGTGTTAAAAAGCGAGGGAAATAAAAAATGGGTGATGGAATAAGCAATGGAATTGATGGAATAAGCAATGGAATAATAGAACAGATGATTCCGTATACTGATATAACAGTATCCAGGCTGATTTTCGCAATAATAGTGCTGATTGGAGGATTTATTTCAGTAAAATTTCTTGTTTATATTTTCAGGAAAGGAATACAGAAAACAAAACTACCTGACCTTACGACTCAGTTTCTTGCACATTTTCTGAGCATCCTCCTGTATGTGATAGTTATCCTGGCCTTTTTGAAGAGCCTGAGTTTTGATGTGGATAGTTTTGTAGTAGGGCTTTCTGCGATAATAGGTCTGGTTCTGGGCCTGGGGATGCAGGACACCCTTACGAACTTATCAGCCGGAGTATGGGTTGCGGCAATCAGGCCTATTGACATGGGAGAGATGGTAATAGTAAACGGACAGACGGGGAAAGTAAAAGCAGTCGGGATTATGTCGACAGAACTCCTGACCCCTGACAACCAGCTTATAACAATCCCGAATAAGCTTGTCTGGGGAAGTTCCATTGTCAATATGACACGCATGCCTACAAGACGGGCCTCCGTGGATGTGGGCATAAGCTATTCTTCAGACATTGAAATAGCTATCATGATAGCTCTCGACCTTATGAAAGGGCACCCTCTTGTACTCCCGGACCCTGAACCGGCAGTGGTCACTACCGAACTTGCTAATTCTTCCGTAAATTTGCAGCTAAGGGCCTGGACAAAAACAGGGGACTTTGCGGCTGTAAAGAATAATCTGACTGCAGGGATCTTTGAGGCTTACAGAAGAGAAGGAATTGAAATCCCCTTCCCTCAGATGGATGTACATGTAAAAGAAATAAAAAAGGAAATAAAGGAAATTCAAGCAAAAAGCATTGGAATAAAAGCATTTGAGTAAATATAACCGGATAAAATGCAGAAAAAATGCAGTTACAGGAGTTTACCGTAAGGCAGGGCTGCTTCAGCAAAAATCCAGACAGCTCTGCCTTATTTCTTAAAATTGCCTGTCAATTGTCTGTCTTTGTTTCTCAGCAGGTTATATGGAACACTGCAGAGACTCTGCCTTCGATTTCATTCCAGCGTTCAACTGCCCAGGGAGTCGGGAAAAGCTCTATTCCGCATTTTTTTCCCGTGAAAAAGTCTTCCGCTTCCTCCGAAAGTTTCACAAACCCTGTCTGCCCGGTCCCTATGATGATTTTTTCTGTCCCTTCCTCATAAATATGCTCTGCTTCTTCAAGAGATATTTTATGAGAAGTCCCGTACTTTTCTTTTGAAAGCATTTTCTCCCGGTTTTCAACCCTGCCGTCGAGGCGGATGAGAATATCGTAATCAAAAGTCTCTCCTTCTACAGTAATCGAACCAAAACTTGTGGAATCAATCTTTGGTTTCATGGCTACCTCCTGAAATTAAAACTGAAAACGAGATTTTATATTTTACAATTGTTTAGCACGCTTCATATAAATAACAGGAAGTTTGCTCCGGATACATAAACTCACATCAGTTTAGTTGAAAGGAATACAGGAATACTTATTTATATTTATTAGAAAATATTAAACAGTGACACTATAATAAAAATACAAATATGACCAGAGGTGAAAAAACGATGGGATGCCATTCGTTAGAAGATTTTATCAAAAGCACAGGAGAAAGAGCCCCTGGGCAGGGAGTTTTTGAACTGGAACGAGAACACCTGCTAGAGGTAAACCTCAACGGCATGGTATGGGCAAAAATGGGCTCCATGGTCGCATACACAGGGGATATAAGGTTTATGCGGGAAGGGGGCCTTGAACACGGGCTTGGAAAGCTCGTGAAAATATCCCTTGCAGGAGAAGGTATCAGCCTCATAAAAGCAGAAGGAAGGGGAAAACTCTACCTTGCGGACAAAGGGAAGAAGGTCTCGGTTCTGAAACTTGAAAACGAGTCTATCTTCGTAAACTGTAACGACATCCTGGCTATTGAAAACTCTATCAACTGGGATATCAAGATGATGAGAAAGCTCTCAGGAGTAATGGACAATGAGGTTTACAACGTAAAACTTGAAGGAACCGGTATAATTGCCATCACCACCCACCATGACCCTCTGACCTTCAGGGTAACTAAAGAACGTCCGGTCTTCACTTCCCCCAGCGTCACAGTTGCCTGGTCAGGAAACCTTGAGCCGGAGATAAAAACCGACATCTCCCTGAAAACTCTCATTGGAAAAAGCAGTGGAGAATCCGTCCAGATGGTTTTCAGAGGAGAAGGATTTGTAGTGGTCCAGCCTTATGAAGAGGTATATTTCCAGACGCAGACCGAAAAAAGAGTTTCAAACGTAATTTACACCTAACCCAAATCGGGTTTTTTACTCCGGAAAATAAGAAAGGGCAAGGAAAGGAAAGGAAAGGAAAAAATTGTGCCTTTTCTTCTTTTCCGTATTAATTTTCAGAAGCCATGGCTTGAACTTCATCGCCGCAGGTTGTCGAAAGCCTGTCCTTTTCTTTTTTTGCACATTCCATTGCGTCTTCCACAGCCTCCCTGATGATATATCCGGCTTTGTGCAGGATAGTATCCCCGATCTGGGGGTCTTTGTCCATGCTTCCGGTACAGGGGTAGGAGTGATGGGCTCCTGAGACGGTTTCTTTGTATCCGGAAACATCGGTCCAGCCGAGTTTTTTTGCGACAAACCAGGTTGAGCCGCAGGGGGCATCCCGGATTACGCCTGCTCCTATGAACATCTTCCCGTCAGGGCTCATCTCGATCCTGAGCACCGGCCTTCCGAAGCCAAGGTCCACAAAAGCATCTATGATTGGCTTTCCGGTCTTTTCAAGGGCACAGAAGGGTTTTGGAGCCTCGAATTCAACACCTGTGGCTTCGAGTTCTTTTCTGAGCTGCTCAAGGACGCCGGCAGGAGTCTTCTTTGAGTCTTCAGCAGGTGCAATTACGGCTTTTGTCCCCGTTTTCTGCACGACTTCCGGAAGGGCTGCAAGGAGGTCGGGGTGGATCCCTATAGCAAGGATCAAATCACATTCCGGAAGCTTTGGAGGCAGGAACTGGGCGGGCTCTTCAATAAATGGAGGCAGGTCGTCCGGAAACTCATGGATTCCCACAATCAGGTTTGCATAAGATTTCCTTGCCTGGCGGCAGTGGTTGCAGAGCTCACCGCACGACACGCAGAAACTTGACGGATTTATAAGGTTCTGGATAACTTTTTTTCCGAGTTCGCCTGAATAAAGTACAAGGATTCTCATAGGTTTGCTCCCCCTTTTTCAAGGATTCCAAAGGCACTATGCAAATTCACTTTCTTTGTAAAGATTCCCCCGCCTGTTTTGTTTCTCAGAATGAAAAAATACAGAGAAAAAAATCTGCTTTTGCGGGAGTTGCTGATATGCTTTTAAAATGCAGCTCTGGAAGAAAGTACTTCAGACAGCATACACTTCTAACAGCAGATGACTTTTACCTGTTATCATCTTACTATACATTATAATTATTTGTTTCAATCTATAAATAAGGGGAGTTTCAAAATAGAAATCAGTATCCACAACTAAACTCCTGTATGAGCGCTCTATGCCGGATAAAAAAAGCTGAAAACCGGAGAAAGGAAGAAAAGATAGAAAGATGGAAAAGATGAGGAAAAAAAGAAAAGATGAGGAAAAAAGGAAAAGATGAGGAAAAAAGGAAAAGATAGAAAAAAAGGAAAAGATAGAAAAAAAGGAAAATCGGAGGAAAAAAGGAAAAGATAGAAAAAAGAAAAGGTGAAAAAAAAGAAGAAAAAAGAAGAAAAATCCGCGGATCGGTTTTTCTTTCATTCTCCAAGTTTTAAAGCCCCGTGCGGGCACATCTTGATGCACATGCCGCACTGGATACACTTCTTTTCGTCCACGCAGAGGCCCCAGGTCTCATCAAAAGCATAAACCTTCATCGGGCAGACTGAGATGCAGGCTCCGCATTCAACACATTCTTCCTCATCCCTGTGAATGGGCCGGTCCAGAATCGCAACTATTGCCCCTCTTGATTCGAGAGCATTTTTAATCTTGTCGAACCTGGAATCTTTCACATCTGCAATCAGTTCTCCGTAAGTCGAGTCGATATTAGCGACCATGATATTAAGCAGGATTCCTGTTTCGATAATGGACTCGGAGATAATGGGATTATGGATCCTTTCCGTAGGGATGCTGATCTTTATTTTCACGCTCAGTACCTCCTTGCAAGAAGTTTGCTTATATTGTCACTGGTGATTATTCCGAGGACTTGTCTCTGTGCATCGATTACAGGCATTGCAGAAACGCCGTAACGGTCCAGCCTGCGAGCTGCAAGATCTACAGGTTCGTTCGGGGCACAGGTAAGGACTTTTTTCGTCATGACGCTTTCTACGGAATCAAATCTGTTTTCGGCGACGGCTTTTGAGATATCCCAGGCGGTCAGGATTCCTACCAGTTCACCTGTATCCGAAATCACAGCAAGGTGGTTGAAGGAGTTCTCCCAGATTTTCTTTGCAGCGTCCTGAACCGTCTGGTTCTTTTTGATTGTTACAATAAAATCGGACATGACGTCTTTTACGAGAGGTACTGCCTGAGTCTGTTTCATGGATTTTGCCGAGCCTTCACAGCAAATCCGTTCCACAGGCATGCTAACAAAGAAGTTCCCGTGCTTTACCCATTCCTTAAGTTCATTTGCAATCTTTCTTGCGTTCTTGAAGCTTGAGAGGGAGGAGGTCGGAACATCCTTTCCATCAATCTGCACCGAGCCTGACCTTAGTTCGGCATAGTTTACCTGCTTTATCACAGGCTTATCCTTGCTGCCCACAGCATAGTCGAGGACACTGGTCATAATGTCCACGTCACGCACTGCAGTTGAGGCTGCGAGTTTTTCATTAAGAATAGGGATCGGAATTCCAATTCCCATATAAAGGGTTGTCCCGTAGCCTGTAAAAGAAGCAGCCCTTAAATAATCAGGATTCATTTCCTTCAGGTTCCCTTTAAGCATGAGGGTCCCAAACCCGCTGGAGGGGGAGTGCTGGGTCCCGTTTCCGATAATGTAGCCCTGGGCTCCGCCCATAAAAATCCTTGTGCCCATCCCGATAGTTTCATAGCTGGGGTCATTTGAGAGAGGAGAAAGCACTCCAGCTCCGGAATAGGTTACATTCCCGAAGTTGGGCAGAAGCTCTCCCATATAGGTGTTCAGAATCCTTTTTGAACTGTTTGTTGCAGCAGCATATTTCTGGTAGGCATTCCTGGGGTTGAGAAGGACTGCCTCGTTCAGGTCATTAAGGGTGATTGTCGTATCAAGTACTTTCCTGGGGTAACAGTCTGTCCCATAGGAAGTTGCATGCACATCGATTTCTTTTCCCCTCAGCAGGTCTTCAATAACATGTGCTCCACCATACTGTATCCCGCGTGTGTCCGAGATCTGGGCAGCTCCAAGGTAAGCGTCAACAGCAGCCAGTCCGCTGTATGCCTCCACATTATTGAACCAGACTTTCTGAATCTTAATTGGGGGTTCCGAATGACCTAGATTAAGCATCAAACCTGAAGAGCACATGGCTCCGAAAGTGCCTGTAGTGACCACATCCACTTCTCTTGCGGCACCTTCCACGCCAAGGTTTTCAACAATCCCGACCATTTCCTCGGCTGTGACTACATTGACGCTTCCATCTTCAATTTTTTTATTGATCTCATGAACCGATTTTTCAACCATGCGGGTTTCCTCTTAGTACAAATTTATCTGGATGGTAATTTTTGCCAGAATTATATATTACTTGTGATAATCCCGGGGTAACAGCCACTTCCGGAAGAGGTGAAAAGTTCTGGCTTTGCATCATTTATTTTAAGACTATCGCTGTCAGATCTTCATTCCAATGATCAATAGTCATAATTGTGAGCTATATATATTACTTACGGTAATTGAAAATCTCTTTCCACAAAGGCTATTTCTTAAATTAGCAATAATCGTTCACATCATATACAGGTTGAATAAAATTGAATTTTTATAAGTCAGGAAGTGGGGTTATTTTCAGTAAGTTTCTTATGCTTGCAGGATATTACCCGAGATCAGGTGATTTATTGACACGTGTACTTGCTACCGGAACTTTTGACATTTTGCATCCGGGACATGTTTATTTCCTGACCCAGGCGCGAGCTCTTGGAGATGAGCTCTTCGTCATTATTGCCAGGGATTCCAATGTGACTCATAAGCCGAAACCAATAGTTCCTGAAGAGCAGCGGTTTGAGATGGTAAATGCACTTGGAACGGTGGACAAAGCCCTTCTTGGTAGTGAAACAGACATGTTCGAACCCCTGAAAGAGATAAAGCCGGACATCGTTGCCCTGGGTTACGATCAGTATTTTGATATTGAGCTTCTGGAAAAAGAACTTACTAAAAGAGGGCTCCCTGCAAAAGTAGTAAGGGTTCCATTTTCAAAGGAGTGCCCCCTCTGCAGTACCGGCGCAATCATAAAAGAGGTCCTTAAACGGTATGGGTAAATTTACCCCTACCGTTTTTATTAAGAAAATATTTTTTGATCTCTTTTTAAAAAGGTTGCTTCGGAATAGTGTTTTATGCAAATATCTTTTCAAGCCTGTCAAGAGCTTCCCGGATTCTATCAATGGATGTTGCGTAGGAAATCCTGATAAAGTCCTCTCCGGAAGACCCGAAAGCAATTCCCGGGGTCACTGCCACATGAGCTTCCTTCAGGAGCCTTTCAGCAACCCTGGTCCCGTTTCCAAACTCACTCACATTGGCAAAAGCATAGAAGGCCCCGTCTGGCTTTTTGCACTCAAGCCCTATTTTATTCAGCCCGTCGATGAGGATATCCCTGCGCATCTTAAAGCGGTCAACCATTGCCTTGACACCGTCCTGAGGGCCCTGAAGGGCTTCAAGCCCACCGTACTGGACAAAGGTAGTGGCGCTGCTTACAGAGTGGGACTGGATCTTCTGTAGAAGTTTATAGATCTCAGGGGGAGCTGTAAGGTATCCAAGCCTCCAGCCAGTCATTGCATATGCCTTGGAAAAACCGTTTACAGTGATGGTTCTCTCCTGCATCCCATCAAAACTGCCAATACTGATATGTTCCCGGTCATAGATGATTTTCTCATAGATCTCATCTGAGACTACCAGAAGGTCGTGGTCAATTGCAAGATCGGCAATGCACTTGAGGGTCTTTTTCCCGAATACTCCACCTGTCGGGTTGCCCGGGCTGTTTACAACAATGAGCTTTGTTTTATCATTTATGTAATCGGCGAAATTGTCCGGCAGGAAACCTTTCTCAGGAACCGTAGGAACCCAGACAGTTTCTGCTCCTGCAAAACGGATGCAGGCGTCATAAGTTACCCAGGCAGGATCAAAGAGAAGGGCCTGATCCCCGTCGTCGAGGGCCCCCATCATCACTTCGAAAATCCCCTGCTTTGCGCCCGGGGTGACCAGCACATCTTTTTCGGTCACATCCAGATTATTTTCAGTCCTCAGTTTTTCGGCAATAGCTGCCCTTAGCTCCGGAATGCCTGCAGAAGGAGCGTAGTGGGTTTTTCCCTCATACATAGCCTTTGCTGCAGCATCGCAGATGTTTTTAGGGGTGTCGAAATCAGGTTCGCCAAGGCTAAAATTGATAACGTCTGTACCCTCTTTAATCATTCTGGTTGCAATGTTGGAGATCCTGATCGTTGCGGATTCTTCTACACGCTTGAGCCTTGCGGATGTCATAGGAATAGTCCTGCTTTGTTACTTTTTTGCTAGCTTATTGAAGCATCAAGGAACTTCACAGCCGCCGCACCAGCTTTACTGCAGCTTCTACTGCCCTTTTAGCATAGTCGACACGTTCATGAGCAGCCATCCTGGTCATACCCGGACCCGGGATTCCGAGAGTTACTGGCTTGTTGAACTCAAGGGAAAGATCCATGATCTTCCTTGCGGCATGCTGCATAACCACCTGGTCGTGGTCGGTCTCACCTTCGATTACCGACCCTATGGTAACCACTGCATCAATGTCTTCCCTCTGGCAGAGCTTCTTGATTGCAAGGGGCATGTCAAAGACTCCTGGCACGAGAATTGTCTCTTTAACTGTTGCCCCCAGAAATTCCGCATGCTCTCTTCCAAGCAGCTCCATCTGATAGGTCAGATCCCTGTTAAATTCAGCTACAACAAATCCTAGGCTGATAGTCATCTAGTAAGGTCTCCAGTCTTGTTTTTAACTTAAAGTCGCTTCACATTCTCAAAGGACCTGCGTCCTCAAAACCCTGCCTCTGACCGGTACCGGCCTCCCTGACCAGTTTTTCCGGCTTGAAGAGCAGCTTTATCACGTTTAAGGCGTGTTCCCGGGTCCGCTTGTCCATGAGAAAAGCGAGTTCTTTCTCGTCTTTTCCTTCATCCTCATGGACAAAGACCTCGATAATATGGGTATTGGTCATGAGCTGGGCCATGATAAGGCCCTGAGAGGCTTCATGAGCGCACATTTTGTCTTTTTGCTCCCTGCCAGGCATTCCAAGGGCCATTACGATATCGCAGCCTTCTTCTTCGATAAGCTTTTTGGCTGCTACCGGAAGGTCCTTTATCCCGGGCACGGTTACCCTTTTAATCTTTACGGATACGTTATTCTGTATCTCGTCGATTGCTGCACGCCCCATATTATAGCGCGCAAACGTGGTATCTGCAATTCCTATTGTGGGCATGTGAATCCGATCGGAATTTAATGATTAATATTCTTCTGGTTTTCCTGAAACGTTTATAAACTTTGGTTATGAAAGATTTTTTAAATCCTCTCATAACCTGTCAATAACGCGTGTTGCAGCTTCTGTGCCTGCTCCCACGCTGTCAATGTAACCCCGCTTCTTCAGCACGATTTCCATCTGCTGGATAGTGGAAAGAACATCCCTTGCAGTTACATTCCCCATGCTTCCAATTCTGAAAATCTTGCTCTTCAAGCGTTCCTGCCCGCCGGCTATAATAATGCCCCGCTTCTTCATGTCATTTTTAATGTCTTCCCCATCAATCCCTGCAGGAGATTTCATTGCAGTGATGGTGTTGGAGTACTGGCTGTACTCGTTAAGCTGAGGGAACATCTCTATGTTCATTGCGCCGGCTGCTGCCCTTACGGCTTCGGAAAGAGTCGCGTGCCTTCTAATCCTTGCCTCCATGCCTTCTTCTTTAACGATGTGAAGGGCTTCCTGAAGAGCATAAAATAGAGGAATAGCAGGAGTGTAAGGTGTTTCCGGCTTGGGTTTATCCCCACTCTTTTTATATGCCTTAAGGTCATTATAGTAAGGCCTCTTCTTCATGCCATTTATAACCTCAAAGGCTTTTTCGCTTACGGAAACAGCTGCCATTCCAGGTGGAGCTGAAAGGCATTTCTGAGAACCAACTATTGCAATGTCAACGCCCCATTCATCGACTTTGACTACATCTCCCCCAAGGGAGGTTACGCCGTCCATAATAAAAAGAGCATCGTGTTTTTTTGCAAGTTTGCCGATTTCTGCAGCAGGATTCATGATACCTGCAGAGGTCTCGTTGTGGACAAGGGTGATGGCTTTTGCTCCTTCCTCGAGCTTTTCCTTAACCTGTTCAAGGTCAACAGGAAGACCCCATTCAAACTCCAGGGGCACCACTTCGGCATAGAGGGCTGCAAGGTCTTTGAAACGCTCTCCGAATTTTCCGTTTTCTATAGCAATAACTTTATCCCCTCTTCCGGCCACAGACCCGACTGCAGCTTCCATTCCCGCAGTCCCGGAACCACTGAGCAAAAAGATGTCGTTTTTTGTCTGAAAAACGTCAGCAAGAATTTCCCTGCAATCAGTATATATTGCGGCAAATTCAGCACTCCGGTGGTTGATCATCGGTTTTGACATTGCTCTAAGGACTCTGGGTGCGACAGGTACGGGACCAGGCATCATGAGAAGGGTATCTTCCAGATCCATTTATATAAGACTCCACACTTTTTCAAAGATTTAATCGGTTTTTGTTTTCTATATATAAAGGAAATTTATGTAAACTCTATAATTTTCAATCATGTAGTCCTGAAATAATTCAGGGTTATATCTTTATGATACGGTGTGCCAGGATGGCTCTGCAGTATCTCATGCCCTGATACATTTTCGACCGCATTTGCCATGTTTATTCGGCAATTTCAGACAGGTTGAGCACTGAATTAGATTAAGGATTCAGGTTTAAATGAATCCTAGTATATAATTCATGTGCTTTCCATGTTCGGTCTCAGATTTCTTCAAGGAAAAAGGATTCCGGTTATTGGTCCTGGAGGAGCTTCATCACGTCATGTTTTGTTACAACGCCGACGACTGTTCCTTTTTCTACCACAAGTACGGCAGGGTTTCCTTCCAGTATATGCGAAACTACTGAGATCGATATTCCAGGAGATACTGTAGGGAACGCCTCCCCCATTATCCCTGAAACTTTCAACTGAGAGATGGATTTTTTCTTGCTCTCGCCCATCAGTTTTATGATCATATCTTCCGAAACACTTCCAACCGGAATACCCCTGTCAAGCACGGGAATCTGTGAAAAACCATGAATATGCATAAGGTTTACCACCTCTTCTACCGAGTCTTCAGGAGAAACATGAATTGCAGGGGAATGCATCAGGTCCTTTATGATGATCTGCTGCTCCTTTTCAGCCTCCTCAAAAGCATTAAGGATTTTCCTGACCGTTGAAAGCCTGGGGTCTACATCTCCCGATTCGATACGGGCTATAAGAGGCTGACTGACACCTGCCCTTTTAGCCAGGTCGCTCTGGGTAAGCCCGAGTTCATTTCGTCTTTTTTTAAGATCTTCGGGTGTTGGAAGCTGCATATATATTACCGATAGTAATTATGATATTTAATGTCATTGGTTAACATTATTTAAAGAGTAGGTATATAAATTGCTTTCGGGAACACGAAATACTGATCCGAAAAAACCTGCAAAATAGGTTTTCAAAAAAGAACAAAATCTAAAAATGGTCAATTTTAAACAATGATCAATGCGAAGACAGTACAAAAAAATGAAATGAAAAACAAAGAAGAGAGAACTATAAATAAAAACAATATAAAAAAGATTAAAAATAAAAAAGCAAAACCGAATAAAAGTTAAAAAGAATCAAAGTTAAAAATGAATCAAAGTTAAAAAAGAATCAAAGTTAAAAAAGAATCAAAGTTAAAAAAGAATCAAAGTTAAAAAAGAACAAATAGATTATAGATGTATAAAACCTTAGCAGGAAACCCGTTAAATCTTTAGATTTAGCGGATAGTTGACTTTTAGATATAAGATGGATTTTCTATTTCTTTGGACTTCTTGGTCCTCAGTTCGCCTTTAATAGCTTCATAATATTTCATGGTATCCGGAGTAACTGAAGGCCCTGTATCTGCAATCGCTTTAAGGAAATGTTTCTGTTTGACGTTTTTTGCATGGATTTCTTCGCGCAGGGCATACCTTCCTGCCTTTTTGCATATGGCTGCGAGATCTGCACCTGTGTACTGGTCAGTCAGGTCAACGAGTTCTTCAATATCCACATCCTCTGCAAGAGCCATCTTCTTTGTATGGACCTTGAGGATTTCCCTCCGGGCCCCTTTATCCGGAATAGGCACAAGGATAAGCTCATCAAAGCGCCCTGGACGGATCAGGGCCGGGTCTATGATGTCAGGACGGTTGGTTGCGCCAATCACCACCACACCCCGGAGCTCTTCGAGCCCGTCCATTTCAGAGAGGAGCTGATTAAGGATCCGGGCTGTAACCTGAGGCTCTCCTGCGGAGATCCCGCGTATGGGAGCAAGAGAGTCAAGTTCGTCCAGAAAGACAATGGAAGGAGCAACCTGTCTTGCCCGCATGAAGACCTCGGCAATCCTCTTTTCGGACTCCCCGTACCACTTGGAGAGAAGGTCGCTTCCTTTGGCTGTAATGAAGTTGGCGTCGGATTCATGGGCAATGGCTTTTGCAAGAAGAGTCTTTCCAGTGCCCGGAGGACCGTAGAGGAGCACGCCTTTTGGAGCTTCCACTCCTATGTCCCGGTAAGACTCAGGGTTTTTAAGTGGCCATTCCACAGCTTCTTTTAAGAGGCATTTTACATCTTCCAGGCCGCCCACATCGTTCCAGCTGACATTGGGGATCTCAATAAGGATTTCCCGGATGGCTGAGGGCTGGACTTCTTTCATGGCTTCTTCGAAGTCTGCTCTTGTGACCTGCAGGGTGTCCAGGAGTTCCTTTGGGATCTGGGGTTCTTTCAGGTTGAGCTTTGGGAGGATACGCCGAAGAGCACTCATGGCAGCTTCCCGGCAGAGTGCCGCAATGTCAGCCCCCACAAACCCATAGGTAATCTGGGCGAGATCCCTGAGGTTTACGTCCTCGGTAAGAGGCATCCCCCTGGTATGGATCTGGAAAATCTCAAGCCTGCCTTCGGTGTCAGGGACCCGGAGTTCTATTTCCCTGTCAAACCGGCCTGGACGGCGCAGTGCAAGGTCCAGGGCTTCGGGGCGGTTTGTTGCACCTATCACGATCACGTTCTTGCGGCTTTTTAAGCCATCCATCAGGGAAAGAAGCTGAGCGACCACCCTTCTTTCTACTTCCCCTGTGACCTCTGCTCTTTTTGGGGCAATGGAATCTATCTCGTCCAGAAAGATGATTGCAGGGGCATTCTTTTCGGCATCATCGAAGAGATCACGGATCGCTTTTTCAGATTCCCCGTAGTATTTGGACATTATTTCCGGGCCGTTGATGGAAATGAAATAGGCATCAGACTCATTTGCAACTGCCTTTGCAAGCATGGTCTTGCCCGTCCCGGGAGGGCCATGGAGCAGCACCCCTTTTGGGGCGTCAATCCCAAGCCGGTCAAAAAGTTCAGGGTGTTTCAGAGGGAGCTCTATCATTTCCCTGACCTTTGTAATGGCATCCTTGAGCCCGCCCAGGTCTTCGTACATAACAGTGGGAATGGTCTGTTCCGGAGGAATTTCCACGGCTTCTGGCAGGAGTTCGATTTCGGTCATGTCCGTGATCTTTACGATCCCCGAAGGGGAAGTGGAAATAACCTGCAGCTTGATTTCCCCAAGCCCGAACGAGGGGCCGAAACCCTGTCCGAAAAAGTCCTGGAAAAAGTCATCGAACATGAGCCCCTTGCTATAAGTGTCCCTCTCCCTGGACCTCCTTAAGCTGGTGGTGGAGATAAAGTCCCCCTTTGAAACCGTACGGTTCATGAAGACCGCACTGAGGGTCTCACTGGGAGCATAGATCTGCATGCCTCTCGTAACGGGAGACAGGGTCACATGCTTTGCTTCTTTCCATTCAGCTTTCCGGATTTCCACATATTCCCCTATACTTGTCTTTGCATTGGTACGGATAAGCCCGTCCATACGGACAATATCAAGCCCGGCATCACTGGGATAAGGACGGCCTATAAGGGCAGAAGTTGATTTTCCACCTTTGATTTCCACAACATCAAAGGGTTTCAGGCCCAGTTTCTCCCTGAATAGTTCGTCAATTCGGACGATTCCTTTTCCGACATCCCGTTGATCGGCTTCCGCAACCTTAAGTTTTACAATCGATTTATCCCCCTCAGTCAAATAACACCCTCCATCTCCATAGTAAAATATTCCCCTCTGTAAAAGTATACGGCTTTTTGAAAAAATAAGATCAATGTGTGACTTTTCAGGCTGGTTTGGCTTCAGTCGCTTACCCTCTTTGCCTCCTCATCAAGCTTTTTTAAGTTTGTAGGGATAGGGTTTTCTTTGAGAAGCCTGGCGAAGTACACAAGATTATGTGCCATGTATCTTACTGTCCGATTCGTGTAAAGGTGCTTTTCCCCTCCGGCTTCGATGTAACTGGGCCCCGGACCTGCATCACCAACCCAGTAGCAGTCAACATTGGGTGGCACAGTACATCCGAGGTGGGTCAGGTTGAAGAGTGTGGTTGCAGCAACATTGTGCGCTCCATCTTCGTTGCCGGTGACTATAACCCCTGCCACTTTCCCATAAAGGGGATACTGCCCTGTAACGGGATTCCCATCCATATACGTCCCGTCCAGCCTTTCGAGGACCATCTGGGCCACCGAAGAGCGTACGCCGAACCAGATGGGAGATGCTATTATCAGGATATCACAGGCTTTTATTTTTTCAAGTATAAAGGGCCATTCGTCTCCGTTTCCTTCATCTGAGGAAATCCCGAAAGCTATATTGTAGTCAACAACCCTCATGACCTCACTCTCAACACCAAGTTCTTTAAAAATAATCACAGCCCTGTCAACAAGAGCACGGGTGTTCGATACCTGAGGTGATTTTTTCAGTGTGCAGTTCAAAAAAAGCGCCCTCATCGCCATAGTATCATCGCCATAGTATATATGTTTCCAAATGCCGTTATATATACGGAAACGTATAAATGTTCAGAAGGATTATTACTTCACCAAGCCTTATTATGGATTTACTGCCGGGATACCGGTTTCCTTCTGGAGTTACGATTCATCTTTGATTTTCTCGGATGGGTTTCACTACTTAGTCTTTGATAAAAAATAGATGGGAAAATAGCTCATAGATTAAGGAAAATAGAAAACTGAAAAGCGGAATAGTAGAAATAAAAAGAAAAAAGATGAAAACAAAATAAAAACATATATCGGACTTACGCAGTTGAACTGAAAACAAAAGCGGAAAACACTTAACGGTATAAATCACAATAATGTTGATAAGACCATATGCACTTGATTTCATTTCTCAAGTGCGTAAGTCTAATATAAATGAAAAAGGAAAAATATTAGAGTTTAAGTTCTTTAGCCATTTCCTGGAAAACTTTTCCTTTATCAGTTGTGATGAAAACACCGTTTTCGTGTTTTATAAGCTCTTTTTCTTTCAACATTTCCAGATATTTCTGAGCAATGTTAAAGTTAAGATTTACCTCATAAACGATATGTGTTTTCTTTGCCCCATTCATTGCTACTCTTAGAATATCTACTGCAATATCTGTCCTGCTCCTTCTCTTCAATACTGACTCCTCCCCCACTGTAGATTCAGAATAATCTTTGTAAGAATCAACGCTTTCAAAATATATTAAAGCGTATCTTTTTGTAGGTAACAAAGATTCTAAGTCTTTATCGTTTCCCTTTCTATATAACAATATCAGTATTATATAAAGTATTATGTTATAAATCGAAAAATTAACATACGGTTAATACACAATTATACAAACATGAACGTTACTATATAAAAAAACTACCCAGTTTTAAAATCTGAGTAAACTTAAAAAAGATTAGTGGGCCCGCTGAGATTCGAACTCAGGATCCCCGCCGTGTAAAGGCTGTATTTGACAAATTCAACCTTATTAAACCTCTAATTGGAAATCAAATAAACCAATTAAATTGCGACCTAATAAGTACTCATTCCTTGATAACGTACCCTCTACAAGAAAGTAAATGTAAAAGCTCTATACTCAATGATATCTGGTTCAAGCATAAAAATTCTTTTGAAGATTGGTTACACTATAAAAATATATCGCAAACTACTAAAAGAGACTATTTTAATGCCTTAATAAGATTCTTTGAAAATCAAATTATAAGCAAACCAATACAATTTAGAGATATTCTACTAAAAGACAAAGAAGAAAGAGGGTTACGCAATTTATTCAATTACTTTGAAGACAAAGAGATTGATGAAATATGCGGCTATAGCCTTGAGAAATGGAGACGCTTTGTAAAGATCAAAAAATCAGGTGTTGTTGAGGTCTACGTAAATGAGGATGAAATCAAGAAAGGGTATGAAGAATGTCCCGAAGAAATGAAACCTGTATATAGTCTATTGGTTTATTCGGGAAACCGCTTAACTCATATCCATCGAATGCTTGAAAACTTCGACGAACGCAATATAGTTATTGAGGGTGAAGTTGCCCACTATCCAACTTCTTATTTATCAAGCGGTACAAAGAAGACATTTCATCTATTTTTCCCTACTTCATATATTCCTGAACTAAGGAAACTATGCAGTCTCAAGTCATATTGTAGCGTCATGAAAGACATCAGAAGCGGACGTGTGACTGCAAAAACCATTCGAAAATGGCACTTAAACGTCATGATTAAGGAAGGAATTACAGAAAGTGTGGCTGACTTTATTCAAGGAAGAGCATCTGCAACCGTTGGAAGTGCACATTACCTCAATAAGGTGCAACAGGCGACAAATCAGTACCGTAAGCTTATCGGGAAACTCCCTATATAATTTCAGTAAAGAAATAGTATAAGTAATGTTTTAGTAGTTAGGACTTAAGCAGTTGAACTGAATGATTAACTGCTTAAGTACTAAGTAGTTTAAGCTGTGCTCGTCTCTTGATTTTATCTGCAAACTTACACCTTATCTAATCCTTTACAAGAAGCTTTTTAATAAAGGCAATGTGATTTGTCCAGCCATGCACTGAAAGCCTTGCAGACAGGCTGATAATAAGCTCATTTCATTTTATTTCTTTATAGTGTATTAGTATCTGTGTATGTAGTGGTTGATGTATAGTGCTGTCCTCTGTATTGATTTCTATAGACAGGGATAATAGAGTGCAGAAGAAAATTTTTTATTATCCTGATCTTTCTGTAACTTCAAAACGCAGAATGTAGAACCCAGGTTAGGGTCGAAGTCGAAGTCAGGCTGATATCAGGGTGCAAGGTAATGAGCCAAACCCAAACCGAATCCGGTATTTCTGAAATTTTCTTTGCTCTGAAATCTGGCTGAAATTTTTAAACAAAAAAAAGGCAGTTTTAACATTATATAAAAAATTACAATGTTAGACCCACCTTGGATTAGATGTGGCAGTATTGACATAGAAGTTTTATTATCAGTAGAAACATATAGTAAAACGGCAGGCTTAGATGAAGTGGGAAAAATAATTGAAAAGAATTACTATGAATAGACAAGGCTTAACTTGAACATATGAACTGAAAGTGAAAAAACAGAGTAAAAGAAAAGTTGATTATAATTCAAAAACAGTGGGCTCTGAGGAACGATCTTGCAGACCCTGCAGGATAAAACATCCGGACTTTTTATGCTGATCTGATCAGAGATCTTAGATACAAATTCTGGCTTAATCTCAGGCTCACCATAAGGATTTCACACACATCCTTGTATGTTCCCATTCAAGAAAATATATTATCTACATGCGATTTAAAATAGCATAAAGATAAAAATAAAAGTATTTTTGTGTACCTATTCCCGCCACTCCCATAGAGAGGAATCCTTCCTTGTGGAAGATTCAATCTAATCTCTTCCAGAGCCATATCTTAGCAACACAGCACCGCACAGCCTAGCACAAAGGCATGTATAAGCCCATATAGGGCACTGATAGAAGAGTACAAGAATACCCACTACATGCACATAGACAGTATAGATAGCCTTATACTAGAGCCACTATCGAGCCAAAAAGAGCACAAAAGAAAAAGAGTAGGGGATAGTTAAAAGACCCTTCTACTATCCATATCAAAGGGTAAAGCCCGAGATAGAAGGCTATATACAGAGGATACAGGCAGAGCCAGTATAACTAAGCCACGTTAATTTAAACAGCAGGAAGACAGCCTTATACATCAATGTAAAGATAAAGGCGATCCTGAACAGCCGAAACACATTAACCATTTTACCACCGCCGAAACTGAGAATTTAAAAAGAAGGCCTGTTTTTTACTGACCTTCTATATTTCCCGGTTTGGACTTTTCGCAGTATGAGCACTCAGGATTAACACACACAGTCCACAGAAAAGGCGAAAAGGGGAAGCCTGTATATCTTTATCTTCTCAGTAAGCCCCGGTTTAATGGGATCTGCCAGCAGAGAAGGAACCAGATAACAACATATCCAGATATGAGAGAACATAAAAAAGAGAATAAGACAGGAAAAAAAAGAAAAAGAGTGAGGTAAAACTTTAAACCCACTCCGTTTTTGACTTTTATGCAGAAATCACAGTCCGGATTCATGCAGTGATAAGTTATTCAACCACACCGTCTTCAGCAGACATTCCTAATATTTCACCATATCTGGTCATTTTAGCGGTGTAAGTTATTGGATCTCCTTCTTTTAACTGTATTAATT
>NZ_JJOV01000039.1:0-40791 GCF_000979385.1 Methanosarcina sp. 2.H.A.1B.4 | reverse complement strand
AGATGTGTATAAGAGACAGTATATATACTGCTTGAATAAATTAATTATCTTAACAGCGGAAAAAACAGATACATAAGCTGCAAATAAAAAAATAATTCATGATTAATCCTGCACATAAATTGTTCTGTTTTTCAGGTAAATTCAAAGTAGAATAATTGAGAATTTTTGAAATTATTGTACGATTTTTAAAAATATCTTCCATTTTATATTTATTTCTACCAATATATTTATATTGTTTATTATTGATCCCCGTTAAATTAATTGAAGTATCATCCATACTTCCCTGAATTTACGGAGGAATCCGAATAAACAGGCAAATAACGTTACTGGCAATTATTCTTATCTTAATATCAGGATCGAATATCGTGGCTGCAGCTGAGATTTCAGTCCAGCCAGGTGATTCGATACAGACAGCAGTGAACAATGCAACTTCAGGCGATGAAATTATCGTAAAACCCGGAACCTATACCGAAAATATTGTAATCAATACAGACAACCTGGTAATCAGGTCAGAATCCGGAAATCCTGATGACACAATCATCAAAGCCAGGAGTTCAAGCGCCCATGTATTCGCCGTGAAGGCAGATAACGTGAGGATTAGCGGACTTACAATTACTGGCACAAAAACCAGCTATTCAGGGATCCAATTCTCAGGATGTAACAACGGTATCATTGAAAACAACAAACTTTCGAACGATGGGTACGGAATTTACCTTCTGAGTTCTAAAGGAAGCACTGTCTCAAACAATGTTGTAACAAATAATGGAGATTACGGGATTGTGCTTGCAACTTCTACCGGCAGCACCATCTCAGGCAACACGGCTTCCAACAATAACGGTCGGGGTATTCACCTGGGTACTTCTGATGGCAACACACTTTCAGGTAACACCATTGTCTCAAACGGTGTTTCAGGTCTTTATGTATGTCCAAGAAGTGATAACAATCTCGTTTTTAATAACTACTTTGTTAACACTGTTAATGGAGATATTAAGAACGGAGTAGGAAATGCATACAGTACTGCAAAAACCGCAGGCACAAATATTGTAGGCGGACCCTATATAGGAGGCAACTTCTGGGGAAAACCTGACGGATCAGGCTTTTCAGAAACTGCAACCGATGCGGATGGAGACGGAATTGCTGATGTTGCATATAGTTTTGAAAACAGTATCTATGCAGATTCCCTCCCTCTCGTATCTGGTACTGAAAAACCCATTGAAGAACCCACACCTGTACTTCCGGTCGCAAACTTTGAAAGCAGTGTTACAAGCGGCCCTGCCCCTCTTTCCGTCCAGTTTGCCGACCTTTCGGAAAATGTTGAAGGAAGAGAATGGGACTTTAACAGTGACGGTGCAATTGACTCTATAGATCAGAGCGCAGTTTATGAATACACAACCCCCGGGACTTACACCGCCAAACTCACTGTAACCAATGAAAACGGCATGGATTCAAAAACTGCCACAATTACTGTTACAGAACCGGAAGAAAGTAGTTCCGAAGACATTGGAACCGGGGACAGTGGTACCGGAGACAGTGGAACCGGGGACAACGGAACTGGAGAAAATGAAATTGTAGATAACGGGCCCGTCGACAGTGAAACCATAGATGACGGATCTGGAAATAACGAAGTAGCTGAAAGCGGGAGCAGCAGTGGAGGAAGAAGCCACAGAAGCGCCGGCGGTGGCGGTGGTTCCCCTGAACCTGCAAAAAATGTTGAGGTTAAAGAAATCTCCCAGGTCTTTATTACAAACGGTAAAGAAGTAAAGTTTGATCTTAAAAATAATGCAACCTGCATTGTGTATGTAGAATTTGATGCTAAAAAGACCGCAGGCAAGACCACAACCATTGTTGAGGAATTAAAAAATAAATCCGTACTTGTTTCCGAACTACCTTCCGGGGACGTCTATAAGTCCTTTAATGTCTGGGTAGGAAACAGTGGATATGCAACCTCAAAGAACATTGAAAATTCGATCATCTGTTTTAAGGTTGAAAAGGCCTGGATGCAGGAAAAAAGGACAGATAGCTCGTCCATTGCCCTGAACAGGTACAATGATGGAAAATGGGAACAACTACCAGTCTCCATATTGAAAGAAGATGATGAGTTTACGTATTTTACAGCCGAAACCACAGGTTTCTCCTCCTTTGCAATAACAGGCAAGGGAAATAACGCTTCAGAAAATGTAACCGAATCAGGTTCTGAACTGGAAACTCGTTCGGTTAATCTTCAGGATGCGGAAAGTACAGGACTGACGGCTGAACAGATGTCTGAGCAGGGGAATAGTACAGGCACTAAGGGCTCTGAAATGATCTCTAAAATAACCAGCCTGCTTAGAGAATGGATTAAGTCTCTACAATCCTTGACGAAGGGCTGAACCTTTCCTTCAGCTTTTTACATTTTCAGGCATGAAAAATACATGAAAATCATTCTTTTTTGACGCTCTTTTTTTTCTGTAAGGTGGTCTGTTTATCGGGAATCTCAGACAGACAGACTTGAGGAGATGTATTATAATATCTGGATTTTAAAGTATTTTCCGGGTCAAGATACAAAATCATTATTATAATATTCGGGTTAGGGAACACTGTCGGGTAAATTTTCGTTTAAGATTAAAAGAATATTTATAATGATAAATTATGACATTTCTCCGCAGTTATTGCACTAATTTTCCTTCGGGAGAGAAGCCTTATTTTATCCAGTCTGTAAACAAAAAAGAGGAGAAAAGATACCCTTTCGAACCCGAAATCTCCTACATGAGGAATAAGTTTAGAGATGTCCGAAAAAGGCAAATCAGGTTTTAGGGTTTTGAATACGTGTTTTTAGGTCTTATTTTTGGAAATAGAACCAGACTATGACTCCAGAGCAGATCTTAAAATACCAGCCCTGTACTTTTAGAACCAGCCTTTAGCCAGACCTTTTGAGAAGGACATCGTAAATGAGTTTTTGTTCAGGTGCCAGTTTGACCCGAGAATGATAATCAAATAATCATCTCGAAATGTTTATATATTTAGTCGATCAGGTACTCCTGATAAAATTTGGGGAAACATTAAATAAAATTTAATAAGTTGAGATTTCTCCGGTTTTAAGAAAAACAATATCAAACTTACAAAACGTACCCTGCTACCTTTCAGCAGCCATTCGGCATCTAAACCGGTTGCTGATGCATTGAGTTAATGGCTCGAGAATTCCCTGAACAGCCATTATACGAAAAAGGCAGCAGCCTTCAAAAAACAGGTTTACTGAAATCCATCTAATATGGAGAAATAAACAGTTCGTTTGAGGTGCCGGTGGGCTACACCCATGCCTGCCGGAAAAATAAACAAACCACGGTAGACCATATTCAGTATTCGGCAGAGAACCTGACAGGGTCCTGCCAGAATCCAGCTTCTAATCCAATCCCGATTCGAATCCAATCCCGATTCGAATCCAATCCCGATTCGAACCCAATCGGGACCCTACAAGGATCCAACCCAACCCAGGGAGCACTGCCCGGGAAAATCCAACCCACAATTCATCGGGTACTGCCAGGAAGTCCAGCCACCACCGAGTTCTCAGACACTCTACCCAACCGAGTTCTCAGACACTCAATCCAATATAGAATCCAGCGGGAAACCCAGCCCCGGATTCTACCATACCCTACCTGGACTCCAACCCCGGATACAATCGAAGACCTAACTTCAATCCAACCCAGAAGGTCGTAAAAGAACCATGTCGATTGTTAAAGAGAAACCCCAATTAGACTTTGTCTTAAAAGCTCATCCCGGAGCAATCGGACAAGGAATCAAGCAAAAAGATAGATCCAACAACGCACTTAAGATTTACAGCTGTTTTAAGGAATTTGAAACAGCAAACTTTGAAACCCTGAACCCTAATATGAAATTTTCTATCCAACCCGGTACTTATTTTGTTCCATCAAATACCAGCACCCTATCTGGCAAACTATTCAAAGTTAAAGAATCAGGCTTTAATTTCCTGCAGCCTGCAGAAAGAAGCCGCTTAAACTTTAACCAGCTGACCGAGAGTTATTCAATCGTAACTGGCAGGGCAACAGAATTCTGTTCTTGTCCGGAAGCCCCGGAATCCGGAAATTAAGGAACGGGGATTCTCATGTCAGTTAACGAATCGGTCAACCGGATAGTGGCAGGTTCCGGTGTGATCCTGGCAGGAACACTTATTGGAATGCTGCTTGACATTATAATTAAAGGAGTGCTCACATCATATCTCTCGCCAGCCGATTTCGGCACCTATTCCCTTGCACTTACAGTAATCTCAATCACAGGCGCCGTAGCAACTCTCGGACTCCACGAAGGGGTACCAAGGTATATTGCATACTTCAGAGGCAGGCATGAGGAATATAAGATTCATGAATTGATTCTCTCGGCTGTACTAATGGGCCTTGTTGCCGGTATGCTTGCCATGCTGGTCTCACCTCTATTGTTTGAACGCCTGGCTGGAGAAGGATTTGATATCCAGGGTAAAATCTTATCCGTTGTCAGGATAATGATCTTTGCTATCCCGTTCACCATACTCCTGAACCTGTCAGTGGCGATCTACAGAGGATTTGGCCGTACAAGTGTCAACATGTACTTCTACAACATCATAAGGCCGATATCCCTGCTGGGATTTGCTTCAGCTGCCGTGTTTTTCGGGGTGTCCCTGAAAGGAGTTGTATTTGCAGACCTGCTTTCAATGGTCTTTACATTTGGCGTAATGTCAGTTTACTTTATAAAAAGACCCCCGATCAAACCGGAATGGAAACTTAAATTCAGTGAGCCCACAAAAAAGCTGATCAGGTACTCATTCCCGCTTTTAATAAGCGCGACCCTGCTTAACCTCATGACCTGGACAGATACCATAATGCTTGGTTATTTCAAGTCCGCCGAAGTCGTTGGAGTTTATAGTGCAGTATATCCTCTTGTCGGGTTCCTGTCCATGATAATCGGTTCCATGGGGTTCGTGTATACCCCTGTAACCTCAAAGCTGTGGGGAGAAAAGCGGACTGAGCCACTTGGCTCGATTTACGCGATAATGACGAAGTGGTGCTTCCTGCTTACCTTCCCGGTCTTTGCATTGATGTTCGTATATCCGGATTTTATCCTGACGAAAATCTACGGAGCAGACTATGCAGGCGGTGCCACGGTTCTGCGCATCCTTGCCCTGGGATTCGTAACAAACTCGTACTTTGGATTCAACTACCACACAATAATGGCATCCGGAGACTCTGACTTTCTGATGAAGTGCTCGGTTGCAAGTGCAGGAACCAATGCAGTACTTAACTTCGTACTCATACCACAGTATGGTATGATAGGTGCAGCAGTAGCATCTTCTGTATCCTTTGCATCCATAGAGGTCTTAATGACCCTGAGAGCCTGGAGGTCACAGCACATGCATCCGTTTACTCCGATGTACAGAAGGTTAACCCTTATAGGTGCCATTCTGGTTGTGGGAATGCTTGCAGCCCGGGAAATGCTCCCGTTGTCCGGGGCAAGCTGGGAATATGCAGCCTTTATGATTGTGTATTTCGTGGCTATCCGGTCTGCAAAGGTGCTCGATGATAAAGAAATGGATATGGTAAACGGTATCAAAAAAACAATCATGCAGAATATCAGTACACTTCTCCCGCAAGCACTCAAAACTCTCGGATATTAAAACTTTAAAGGATAACCTAACCTAAAACCTTAAAGGATAACCTTTCCCGGAGTCTGAAGAAAACCGGCAATATCCCTCTCTGTTTTTCGAGGGATGCCGGTAATTTGTTTTTACAATTAAGCATTATCCCCACTTTCCGCAGATGTCGATTCAAGTTTCATAATTGTTACTGATATCGTTTAGTATGAAAACTGCCCCGGGCATTCAAACATGTGGTTTTGAAATTTCCCACGCTTTTCGACCTCATGCCTTGATTCAAAGCTTCCAATTCCCATTTCTCGAAGAATCAGTTAAACTAATAATTGCAGATTTAGGAGTAATTCTCCAAAAACGATAACAAGAAAAATGCTTTTTTTAGAACATCTGCAAAAGGTCAGGTAATGGGTATTTGCTCTATTTCCTAAACATTTTGAGTTTTATGTTAAATAGACTGGCCTCCCCCACATTATATAAAAGGTTTTCAGAAAACCAAACCGAAGCCAGAACTAAAAAAAGCTGGAGTAATATAATTAGATAGTTACTTTTTGAGGACGGGCTTGTCTATAAATCAAAAGAATTAAATACAGTGGGGAGATATACTACAGTGTCAAATATTTTGCATAAACGTGGGATATAAAAATTTGAGAGTAAATAAAGAGTGGGGACTCATGACAAGAAATAAGCTTTCCGGAATCCAAATAAAAAATATTAAATGCTCCGCATGTGCTGGGTTAATGCACGTATCCAGAATATGCCCTCTTTCACAACTAATCCGGAGCAGACCAGCTTCAGAGGGAAAAAAGTCGATTTTCGCCGAAAGGAAGGCTCTTGATGCGAAAATCAATCAAAAAGAAAATGATGATACAAATAATGATACTTTAGAGCGCAAAACTGTAGCTTTTTATTTGCCTTCTCTGATACGGATAAGGGCTACTGATAAGGATGGAAACTCTATTGAAGTCACGTACTAATTGACTAAAAGCCCGATCAAGTGCCGTGAAGTGTAAAAAGGCAAAATTGAAACCTTCATGGTTTTTTCTCCATTTCCCGATTTTTTCCGGGCTTTCCGTGTTTTGTGTCTTTTCATGTTTTGTGTCTTTTCATGTTTTGTGTCTTTCCATGTTTTGTGTCTTTCCATGTTTTATTTTTCTATAGGGTTCAGGTTCCCTGGTGAAATATCAACTGCTTAATAGGTGACCATCCAATTTTGTAAGAGAAAGAAAACAGATTTGCAGAAAAATAAATTTGCAAGAAAATTAATTTACATCACTTGAGGACTTCTCTGCAAAGCTAAAATAATAAGAAATAGACACTTTAAAGACAGAAGATCCCTTTAGATCCTTTTAAGACATGTTCTGGAGATGTAAAAATGACCTTGGTTATCGCTTTCGTCGGAAAAAACGGTGCAGTAATGGCCGGAGACATGAGGGAAATCACTTTTGAAGGAGAGAAGTCCGATAGAGAGAAACTTGAAAAAGAGCTTTACAGCGGTGAAATAGTTACGGACGAGGAACTGGCAAAAAAGGCAGAGGAATTTAGGGTCAAAATAACGGTCACGGACTGCAAGAGCAAAGTCTCGGAGAGAAACGGCATCCTGGTAGGGGAGGTCTCCTCAGTTGAAGGCGGGGTCGTTAAAAAAAGAAGGCTGTACGCTTCAGCAGGAAATTATGCAATTGCCGAACTCAGGGACTCGGAACTTACCCTGAGCTCACAGGGAAAGGGAAGCAATTTCATAGCTTTCGGAAACGAGTTTACAAAGCAGGTAGCCAATAAATGTTTCAAGGATAACTGGACGAAAAAGAGTAACCTTCAGGATGCAGTAAAAATCCTAATGCTCTGTATGGAGACCGCAGCAAAGAAAACAGCTTCCGTTAGCAAGCAGTTTGTTATCGTACAAACCGCATCGAATGTTGATGTTTTGAAAATTGTGGAAAAGGACCGAAAAGGCTGAAATGACAAAAACAGAAAAAGCTGAAAAGACAAAAACAAGAAAGGCTGAAAAGGCAAAAACAGAAAAAGCAAAAAAGGCTAAAGAGGCAGAAGTTGGGGGAATTGCACCGCCCTTTTCTGCTCACTCATTTACGAAAAGCTCGACAAATTCGAATTTCGTCACATCAAACAGGCCCTTATCTCCCAGTTTTAGTTCGGGAATTACCAGAAGCGACATAAATGCAAGAGTCATAAAAGGCGACTCAAGCGACGTTCCCAGTCTCCTGGCTTCTGCATTCAGCAGCTGGTACCGGGAAGCTACCTCTTCTCCATCAAGGGTGCTCATAAGGCCCGCAACCTCAAGCGGAAGATCAAGAAGGTTTTCTGCGGTGCCCACAACGATTCCTCCTCTGTTTTCCACCAGCCGGTTGACAGCTTCAACTATGTCCTTATCGGTGGCTCCAACTGCAATTATATTGTGACTATCGTGGGCAATGCTGCTTGCAATAGCGCCTCTTTTCAAGCCTATATTCTTTATGAACCCGATCTGAACAGGGTCATCTGCATACCTGCTCAGGACGACCATTTTCAAAATATCCCGTACAGGGTCCGAAACCAGATTGCCGTTTTCTACCTCTGGCAGAGCCAGTTCCTGACCTGTAACCAGTTCTCCGTCCCTGGCAACGATTACCCTGATTTTCGTTATATTTTCCTTATTTTCCCTTTCCTTATTTTCCCCTGCAGGAGGCACAGCCAGTTTTACATCCTCAATTGAAATTTTGTTTCTGTTGAAAACATTTCTTGCAGGAACTTTTTCCACCGGGAAAAGAACCTTTCCGTTTTCGTAAACACATTCTCCATCGATAAAGGTGCTCAGCACATTGAAGGCTTTCAGGTCGTCTACGATGATGAAATCCGCAGGGTCTCCTTCATGCAGCAGTCCGACATCGAGCCCGTAATGCTCCACCGGATTGATCACCGCTGCCCTGATCAGGTTATAGATATCAAGTCCCTTCTCCTGGCCGCGCCGGACCAGCTTATCGATATGCCCTTCATAGATCAGCGTATCAGGGTGGGAATCATCAGTGCAGAGCATGACCGCTTCGGGATATTCATCTATCAAGCTGTACAGGGTCTCGAAATTCCTGGCTGAACTCCCTTCCCGGATCAGGATTTTCATCCCGAGTTTTATTTTCTCAACCGCTTCTTCGTAAGTAAAACATTCGTGATCTGTGGAAATTCCTGCCCCGATATATTTCTGCAGGTCGGCTCCCCTCAAGCCAGGTGCGTGCCCGTCAACAATCTTGCCGTACTTTTTAGCTGATTCCAGCTTTGCCATTACCTCAGGAAATTCAAAAATCACGCCCGGGAAATTCATCATCTCGGAAAGGTAATACAGTTCCTCCCTTGCCAGAAGTCGGTCCACAGCCTCTGCATCCAGCACCGCCCCGGCTGATTCGAAAGGTGTAGCCGGCACACAGGAAGGGACCCCAAAAAAGACCTTAAGAGGGGCTTTTTTTGAATCCTCAAGCATGTAATCAATGCCCTCTTCCCCCATAACGTTTGCAATCTCATGAGGATCACTGACCACTGCCACCGTACCTTTTGCAACAGCCATCCGGGCAAAAACCGAAGGCACGGTCATGGAACTTTCTATGTGCACATGGGCATCCACCAGCCCTGGCAGGATGTACTGCTCATTATCGTGTGCCTTCTCTTCAACACGAATGATTTTTCCGTTTTCAACAGTAATCTCACCTTTGAACTGCCGTTTTGAAATGGCGTCAACGATTATCCCCGGGTACTTTTTCATGGGGGTTTATTTCATCCCAACAATGTATAAATTTTTCCAAAAAACCAGTATTAGGAACTTGGAGAAAAGGAATAAAAAAGGAAGATACAGGTTATTTGGTCGATTACCTTTCATCAAATGCAAAAAACTATAGAAATATATAGGCACTTTTTTGTTGGCTATGAAGATCGGTTTTGACCATGTAAAAGTAGCACGAAAAGATAAATAAAAGGTACACTGTTAAGTCTTCGGGGATGGCTATAATTACATGTTCGCCTGTAACTGGAAAATTTCTTCTCCCCCGAAAACATAACAGTACCAAAAAGGAAAAGATAAAATGAAACCAACACGAGTTCCTAAAAATCCTTGTTTTTCTTCCGGGCCTTGTGCCAAACATCCAGGTTATTCTGTTGAAGAGCTGAAGGATACACCTTTTGGCCGGTCACACCGGAGCAAACCTGGCAAGGAAAAACTAGCTGAAGCAATTAAAAGAACAAGAGATATGCTTGGACTTCCTGATGATTATCTCGTAGGTATTGTACCGGCTTCCGATACAGGCGCTTTTGAAATGTGCTTGTGGTCCATGCTGGGGTGCCGCGGGGTTGATGTTCTGGTCTGGGAATCTTTCGGTAAAGAATGGGCAACCGACATCACTAAACAGTTAAAATTAAAAGATACCCGAGTTTTTGAGGCAGAATACGGGAAATTACCGGATTTAAAGCAGGTCGATTTCAAGAATGATGTAGTCTTTGTCTGGAATGGAACTACAAGCGGAGTCAAAGTACCCAATGGCGACTGGATTCCTGATAACCGGGAAGGGCTCACGCTTTGCGATGCCACCTCTGCTGTATTTGCTATGGATATACCCTACCATAAACTGGATGTCATTACCTTCTCATGGCAGAAGGTTTTAGGTGGGGAAGGTGCACACGGAATGCTGATTTTATCTCCGCGGGCTGTTCAGCGGTTAGAAAGCTATACTCCTGCCTGGCCATTGCCCAAAATTTTCCGACTGACCAAAGGTGGTAAACTAAATAAGGATATTTTTGAAGGCTCTACTATTAACACCCCTTCCATGCTGGCTAATGAAGATTGGCTGGCAACACTAAAATGGGCAGAGTCTGTCGGAGGGCTTAAACAACTTATCCAGCGGGCAAATGAAAATCTGGCGGTCTTTGAGGCATTTGTTGCTAAAAACAACTGGATCCATTTCTTAGCGGAAACAAAAGAGATAAGGTCCAGTACCAGTGTCTGCTTTAAAGTTGATTTATCCGACGAAAAGCTTAAAGCACTGATTAAAACGCTTGAGAATGAAAAAGTTGCTTATGACATCGGTTCTTACCGGGATGCTCCTTCGGGTTTGCGCATCTGGTGTGGTGCTACCATCGAGAAAGAGGATTTACAATGCCTCTGTGAATGGATCGAATGGGCTTACAATTTGGTTAAATAATAAAATCCTTTTTGTTATCAGCAAAGAAGGGTTCGCAAGAGATCGTTAATATCTTTTTTGCTGATGGCAAAAGGATGTTTTATCCCAAAATTTGTCTCACGCGGACAGATTTTAAATATCTCTTCAAAATCCTTTTTTCACACCTGATTTATAAGAGAAATTTTCAATTCTCTTATTTTTTATCACACTTTAACTCCAAAAGTTTTTTCTTTTTATTCGAATCCCTGTAAGAAGAGAAAATTCACTCGAAGTGATTTTAAAAACGAGTCTGTTACCTTCTAAAAATAGAGCTAAACTTCAAAACTCCTGATTAATAATTAATACAACTTATACAATTATTCCTTTCATGTCCCCCAAAACCCGCTGGCAGTTCTGGATCGACCGTGGAGGCACGTTTACTGATATCGTAGCCCGCAGCCCTGATGGAAAACTGATTACACACAAGCTGCTTTCCGAAGACCCGGCTCATTATGAAGATGCAGCCATGCACGGGATCCGCCAGATTCTCGGGCTGCCCGAGAATGCTCCCTTTCCTGCAGAACAGGTGGAAGCCATAAAAATGGGTACAACCGTGGGCACAAATGCGCTCCTTGAGCGAAAGGGGGAGCGGACCGTTCTCGCTATAACGCGGGGTTTTGGGGATGCTTTGAGGATTGGGTACCAGAACCGCCCGGATATTTTTGCTCAGAAAATCGAACTTCCGGACCAGCTTTATGAGAGGGTTATCGAGGTTTCCGGGAGATTCGGAGCAGACGGAAAAGAGCTTGTACCTCTGGACCTCGAAAGTGCAAAAAAAGAGCTTGAAGAGGCCTTCAAAGCCGGAATCCGCTCAGCTGCTATTGTCCTTATGCATGCTTACCGGTATCCTGAGCATGAGCTAAAGCTCGGAAGGCTTGCGCGGGAAACGGGCTTTACACAGGTGTCCCTGTCCCATCAGGCAAGCCCGCTAATAAAAATCGTGAGCAGAGGAGAAACAGCGGTTGTGGACGCATATCTCTCTCCGGTGCTTCGCAGGTATGTTGACATGGTCGAAAAGAGCCTGCAAGAAAGAGAAGGCGAAAGAGAAAAAGAAGCACCTGAAAAAGAAAGCCTGGAGGAAGAAAAAGAGGGAAAAAATAGTCCCAGGCTCATGTTCATGCAGTCCAACGGCGGGCTTATAGATTCGGGGGCTTTCCAGGGCAAGGACTGCATCCTTTCCGGACCTGCAGGGGGAATCGTGGGGGCAGTTGCAACCTCGGAAATGGCAGGGGCAAAAAAGATAATCACTTTTGATATGGGAGGGACATCCACGGATGTAGCCCAGTACAGCGGGGAATACGAACGCAGTCTGGAAACAGAAGTTGCAGGTGTGCGCCTGCGTTCTCCCATGATGCGCATCCATACGGTTGCAGCAGGTGGGGGTTCAATACTCCATTACGAAGGGGGCAGGTTCAGAGTAGGCCCGGATTCTGCAGGATCGGATCCCGGACCAGCATGTTACCGAAAAGGAGGACCTTTAACGGTTACGGACTGCAACCTTATGCTTGGGAAATTGCAGCCCGAATTGTTCCCGAAGATCTTCGGGCCGGGTGCAGATCAGCCTCTTGATTCTGAAATTGTGCGCAGGAAATTTGAAAAACTTGCTGAAGAGGTCTCTGGCGAGAGAAGTACCCATGAGAGCGGGGCCCTTACACCCGAGCAGGCAGCCGAGGGTTTCCTTTCCGTAGCAGTCGAGAATATGGCAAATGCAATCAAGAAAATCTCGGTCCAGCGGGGATACAATATAAAAGAATATACGCTCTGCTGCTTTGGAGGGGCGGGAGCCCAGCACGCATGCAGGGTTGCAGATGCCCTCGGGATCAAAAGCATTTTCATTCACCCTTATGCCGGAGTTCTTTCTGCATACGGCATGGGGCTTGCAGACCAGAGGCTGATCAAAGAACAATATATTGGAGCTGAACTGTCAGAAGGGCTGATAAACGAGTTAAAATCTGTTTTTGCAGGGCATGAGGCCGAAGGCCGCCTGATGATGCTGGAGCAGGGGGTTAAGGAAGACTGCATTGCTACACTCTTTAAAGTCCATATGCGTTACGCAGGTTCGGATACGCAGTTAGATGTAGATTTTGCGGATAAAGAAGCCCTCAGGACCGGGTTTGAGGAAGCCCACAAGAAACGCTTCGGATTCGTAATGGAAGGAAAATCCATTTTTGTAGAAGCTGTCTCTGTGGAGGTTGTGGGGGTTACGGAGAGAGTCTCTGACCCTCTGCTTGAAATTGAAGAGAATCCTGTGTTTTCACCCGTTTCCAGAGTCTGGATGTACAGTTATGGGGAATTCCGCAAAACCCCTGTCTTCCAGATAGAAGAACTCAGGCCCGGGATCTGTATAAGCGGGCCTGCAATTCTGATTGAAAAAAACACTACCATTATAATTGAACCCGGCTGGGAAGGAGAGATTACTGCACGCAACCACCTTCTCCTTACCCGCAGAGTTCCGCTTCCTGCCAGGACAGCCATCGGGACAGAGGCTGACCCTGTAATGCTTGAGATTTTCAATAACAGATTCATGTCCGTTGCCGAGCAGATGGGCTACACCCTGCAGAAAACCGCCCACTCCGTAAATATAAAGGAGAGGCTTGACTTTTCCTGTGCGATTTTCGACAGGCACGGAAACCTGATAGCAAACGCCCCTCACATCCCCGTTCACCTGGGTTCCATGGGGGAATGCGTAAAATCCCTTATACGGACACAGTTTCAGGAAATGCACGCAGGGGATGTATACCTGATCAACTCTCCATATCATGGAGGCACTCATCTCCCGGATATTACGGTTGTTACTCCGATGTTTGGCAGTTCCGGAGAGGTCCTGTTTTATCTGGCTTCCCGAGGCCACCATGCCGATGTAGGAGGAATAAGCCCGGGCTCCGTGCCTCCGGGCAGCAAGACCATTGAAGAAGAAGGGGTGCTGAGCGAGGGCATGAAAATAGTCAAACAGGGACGTTTCTGTGAAGAAAAGCTGAAGGCCTGGTTGAACTCGGGAAAATACCCTGCAAGAAACCCGGACCAGAATACGGCTGACCTCCGGGCCCAGGTAGCTGCAAATGAAAAAGGGCTTCAGGAGCTGCAAAGGATGGTTGAAGAATTCTCCCTTGAAACCGTTGAAGCTTATATGGACCATGTGCAGGATAACGCTGAAGAAGCCGTCAGAAGAGTTATTGATAGGCTTGCAGACGGAGAATTCACCTATTTGCTCGATGACGGGAATGCAATTAAAGTGAAAGTCACCATTGACCGCAAGAACCGGGGTGCCAGAATCGATTTTACGGGCACTTCCCCCCAGCTTTCAAATAATTTCAATGCGCCTGCCTCTGTCTGCCTGGCTGCTGTCCTCTACGCTTTCAGGACACTTGTAAAAAGTGATATCCCCCTGAATGCAGGCTGTTTAAGGCCGCTTGAAATTATCATTCCCGAAGGGTCCATGCTCAGGCCGGAATATCCTGCAGCAGTTGTTGCAGGCAACGTTGAGACCTCGCAGTACATTGTTGATGCCCTTTTCGGAGCCCTTGGCACGCTAGCGGCTTCCCAGGGTACCATGAATAATTTCACCTTCGGAAATTCGGATTTCCAGTACTATGAAACCATCTGCGGAGGAGCAGGGGCAGGCCCCGGATTTTCAGGGACGGATGCTGTCCATACCCACATGACCAACTCCAGAATTACCGACCCTGAGATCCTTGAAACAAGGTTTCCGGTTTTGCTTGAGGAGTTTTCCATCCGGCAGGGAAGTGGGGGAGAGGGTAAATTCAGGGGCGGAAACGGAGTTGTCCGGAAAATCAGGTTCCTGAAAGATATGCATGCAGCCATTCTCTCAAGCCACAGGAAACTCCCGCCCTTTGGGCTCAAAGGTGGCAGGCCCGGGAAGTGCGGAAAGAACACGCTTATCCGCAGAGACGGCAGTGTTCTCGAGATTGAGGGGCAGGCTGAAATTAAGCTAAAAAGGGGAGATGTTTTTGTTATTGAGACGCCGGGCGGTGGAGGGTACTGTGAGAAGGAAAGCGGGGAAAAAATAGAAAAAGAATGAGAAAAAGAAATTGAAAAAAAGAAATTAAAAAAAAAGAAATTGAAAAAGAAAACAGGTTAAAAAACTGGTATTATTTCGGAGAGCAGAAATTTCAGTTTATAAGCCTGTAAGTATATACAAAGTCTCCTCCGGCTTTTCCGTCGTTATCGCCATCCAGAGCAATTCCCCGTTCGTCTATTATGACTCCTGATCCGGTTTCGGTTCCAAGTAAGGTAATTGTTATTTCAGCACCTGACTCATCCATAGGATATTCGCCATAAGGACGGAACATCATTATTCTGGACCCTGCATCCAGTAGGCCTTCCACAGGCTCTGATGATGCGGAACTTCTTACTATTACGGTCTCTTTCGTAATGCTTGCATTATTCATGGGCATATCGAATTCGATCCAGATAGGGGAATCATGCCTGAACGCAAAAGTCTGCCTGTCAGGATAAATTGATTTTATCTTTGGAGGAACCTGCCCCTGTTTGAAGTGAAGAGGAAGAGATTTGAAAGCCTCTGGAAGGGACCTGTTACACATATACTTTTTAACAGTATATACAATTGCAGCTCCTGCAAATACCCCCAACAGAAATTTACCCCAGTTATTATTTTTATGCAATATCGTACCCCTCCTTTCGTCTCATTGCACTTTGATTTTGTACCCACACTTTTTAGCAGCATGTTTTTTAAACGCGTAAATAGCTGTAGCTCCGACAAGCATACCCATCATTATCTTACAAAAGGTATTCATTGAAGACCCCTCCCCTGCTTCATCCAATTTTACTTCTTCTGGTTCTATTTCAAGCCCTAATTCTTTTTGAGATTTTTCTGACGTGAGTTTCTCAAGTATATATGCCCCAAGAACTAATTTACCATATTTATTAATTATTCCTCCACTCTTTTGGGAGCCCCCTGGCTTAATTTTCTTCATGACATATGCGCTCAGCAACAGCTTGCCATATCTCTTCATATTTAGCAATCTTGCACCCCCTTTATATTTTCCTGACCGAAGAACCCCTTCCTTATTTGTAATATCTTCCGGAAAGGAGAGTAATTGAATTTAATACTCCTGTATTTATCCTATATCACACATAATATATAACGCCAACTATATGAGATCAAAAATAATCTTAAACCGTGAGAGATTTATGGTGATTTTCAAACAGGAAAAAAATGCAGATACTATAGAGAACTAAAGTAAGACTTTAAATTAAGAATCTGATTGAAAAGTTAATATGGAGTTCTGCAGGGAAAACTCTGAGACAAGCGGGAATGACCAGCTTTTTGGCTTGAAGGTTACAGTCTTATTCCGTATGATGGCAAATTGAAATCAGATGTAAAAAGGAAGTATTTCTTTTTGCCGGAGCACTATGGAAAAAATACGAAATAAAAAGAAAAACTAAAAAGAAGAATTTAAAAGAAAAACTAAAAAGAAGAATTTAAAAGAAAAACTAAAAAGAAGAATTTAAAAGAAAAACGGTATCCTCTTCAAATTGAGTGGAAAGCTCAGACTACAATAATCAATGAATTTTGCATTTATAGCAAATAACTCAAAAAGTAGTAGTAAACCACAAGCCAAAGCAATAAAATATTCAGTAAAAAGCCAGAAGTTTAATCAAAAAGCCCAAAACCAATAAACTATTAAGTAAGCAACCACAAACTTTACCTGCAATTTTTACCGGATTTGAATTTCTTAACAATCATATTTTTTGCTCAGCTTGTAAAGGTGGAACTATGCCTCATATAATGGAATTACTTGGAAAAACAAGAGTAGTCGTAGAAGACGGGAAAGTCGTCGAAGTCGGAGAGCCTGAAATCAAATGGTGCCCCCTCTTTGCCAAGATGCGCGGAATCCAGAAGATCACCCCCGAAGAAGTCAAGAAGAATATGGAGTTCAGGATCAGCGATTTCGGGATGTTTACGGACAAGCGCCGTCTGGAGCTCGAGGACTTTGTAGGATTTGGAGCATCTGAAGTTATGATGACAGGCCTGAGCAGAGGTTTACTTGACACAACAGTGACCGCCTGTGAAGGCGCAGGCACGGTTATTTCCAACAACCCTACCCTTGTTCAGGGTATGGGCGGCAGGATGTCTGGCCTGGTCGAAACCGAGCCAATAGATGGCATCATAAATGGAATCACAGAACGCGGCGGAATTGTGCTTGACCCTTCAACTGCCGTAATGGACCCGGTTGCCGGAGTGAAAAAGGCAGCCGAACTCGGTTACAAAAAGATTGCAGTAACCGCGGCTTTCGGTGAAACCGCAAAAGAGTTACGGAAGCTTGAAGCCGAACTCGGGCTTGATTTGATAGTAATTGGGGTACATGTTACCGGTTTAACCAGGGAAGGAGCTCAGACTCTGGTAGAAAATTCAGATATCGTAACCAGCTGCGCTTCAAAATACGTCAGAGACCTGGTAAAGCCCCTCGCTCAGGTTGGAACCGCAGTCCCACTTTTCGCCCTTACCCAGAAAGGAAAAGAACTTGTGATCGAAAGGGCAAAAGATATCAAAAGCCCACTTTTGATCAACACCATGGCTCTGCCTGTGCTGCCTGAGCACAAACAGCCAAGGGACCTGAAGTAAACGGCTCTAAAGCCGTTATTAATTTTTTCTTTACCTATTTTCCTCTTCTTTACCTATTTTCCTCTTCTTTACCTATTTTCCTCTTCTTTACCTATTTTCCTCTTCTTTTTTACCTTCTTTTTTACCTTCTTTTTTTCCTCTTCTTTTTCGCCTTCATTTTGTCAACAATGAATACATACGCAATATTTTCTACGATAAGATTATATTTTTTAGAATTTATAGATGTTCTGTTTCAGAAAAAGCATTACCTAAAGTTCCACGGACGATGAAATGACTGCCATATCAAATGACAAAGAGCCTAAAAACAAAACTCTTGAAGAGAGAATTGTAATCGAAAAAAACAAGCTTTTACGCTTTATAAAAGAAAGAAATGATTACATCAGAAATCTGCCTGAAACTGAAAAGAAAGCATTTATCGCGTCAATACAGAAGATAAAGGAAAGTAAAGGTAAAATCGAAAGGCTATTGGTGAAGAAAGAACTCAAAAGAGGCATTGACGACCTTCTTTTTTCTTTTGAGGACCTTCCACTTTTCGGGAAAGAATACTGGTTCATGAAATTCACAGCCGATGACGGGTCCAGGCGCCAGTTTTTCCTCATGTTTGGCAGGAGCGCGGGGGATACAGAAGTCAATGGCAGATATGTAGAGAATAGCAAGATAATAAATGATAAAACAGACGGGTATTGTGTTTCCTGGGCATATGATGAGATAAAGATAAAACTCACTGATGATCTGGGGGTCATCGAAGTGAAAGATGACAGGGTGACCTGCTCCAACAAAGACCTGACAGCGGATTTCTATGGGTCGTTTCCGAAATATATGCTTGATATTTCAAGCAATGGCAAGAAGGTCTGCTGTGTAGATATAAGAGAGCCGGAGGATAATAATTATAATTCAGAGGTGGCTGAAAATTTCAGAGGCTTATTCGGTTACAGGCTTGCTAGCCTGTATTTCGATTTCGAGGGCTTGCTATTTGATAAGAATTTCTCCGGGAAGTGCTATGCGCAGAAAGTAATTGTTGTAGGGCCTTTCATCCCCTGGAAATGGTCGAGAATCATTTTCATGAACGGGTCGATCCTGACCTACTATATCCCGAATATCGAGATTGGTGGAGTAGAATACGAGATACGTAATTTCATGGAATTCTATGATGTAGAAAGCAAAAAGATGCACAGATTCAAGAAGGCAAAAGTGTACGAGTACCCTTCAGAAAAAGGGGATAAAAGATGGGTCATTACCGCTGAAGAAGGCAAAGTGTTCATGGTCATGAAGAGCTATTGCAAGGAATCTTTCAGCTTTATGAATAACTTTAATTTCAGTTATATAGAGAACCTTGTCGATGTCGTTGATTTCCAGATCGAGATCGATGATAAGTTCATAACACTAAAGGAAACCGGCAGTGGATTGGGTATGGTTGAAGATACATCAGGATTCGGAATATGAATTCTGATTCTATACCGGAAAAAGCCTGATCCGTATCAACACCATGCCCTTGCCTGTGCTACCTGAAAACAAGCAGCTGAGAGAACTTAACTAAACGGCTTCTGGAAAACAGGGCAGGATTTTTTACTTTCGCGTATCAGACCCCGAGCACTCACCGGATGCCAAGCATCCGGTCTTTTCCAAATATTTGAGAGAAGTAGATCCCTTAAAAAAGAAACAGCAACAACTTCTTCCAATGCTGCTGGAGCACAAACAGCCAGTGGATTTGATTTAAGCGGCTCCAAGGCTGTTATTACTTCCTTCTTACTTCCTTCTTACTTCCTTTTTACTTCCTTCTTACTTCCTTCTTACTTCCTTCTTACTTCCTTCTTACTTTTTTTCACTTTTCATTTTACCACTTTTATTTTATTTTATTTTTCCAGCTTCTTTTATCCTTTCTTCTGAGTCTCACTTCTTTTAATATCATAAATTAATTATTTTCGACATCAAGAGGCTAATCCGATAAGTTCCTGAAATACATCGAGATGACCTTAATAGTTGGTGCAGTGTACTGAGATGCATTAACTACATCCCAATGCAGATTAAGTATATATCAATAACCTGCCAATAAGAGGTTGTAGGATGAATTCTCCGGAGGAAATCAAACTGCAAAGAAGTAAAAAGTCCAGATGAATAAAAAACCCAAAACAATGTAAAAAGACAAAATTTAAGGAAAAAGTACAAAATCTGAGGGATAAGATCTGACTGTAAGAGATGATATTCACGGACAGATTGTTGCAGGCCTTAAAGGCGCAAAGTTTCCCATAAACACCCCCGGAGAATTGCTCGCAGCATTCCCTGCCGGCGCAGACACCACATGCAGATCAGGTGACCTTGCGGTTACTGCAGGAGACACAGGCAAATTGCTCACAGCAGCAGACTTCCCATTCAAAGATGCAAAACATGTGGCAGACACAATAGTCGAAAGAGCAGGGCTTTAAGTCCTGCCTTCGTTCTTATTTTTAAGCACGGAAAACACAGACGGGCGGGGAAAAAATCACACCTAACGCTATAACCAAGGAAGACACTGAAAGACTGTAATTATGTAAATTCGTTTTTTCAATTAGTCCGCTTGAGCGAAGCGAAAAGGGCAGCTTACTGTTGCGATTACATCGCAACTCCCAGGAAATCTCCGATTTCCTGCGATCCCGAGGCGCAATTCGGGCGAGGTGCAATTCGGGTGGAAAAACACCGTTCCTGGGTAGAGCCTTCCTGACCTTCATCTTTCAATCCCCAAAAAGCAGTTTGATGTTGCCGCTGCTCGAAGACGCTTTTACCCTCAAGGTCACTTCTGACTCGCCGTAGGCATCGTTAACGTAAGCGTGGTCTTCAAGCCTGAAACCGCTTGCTGTAATATCACCTGAAACAGTATCAGCCTCAACGTAAACTCCTACATTCCGGGGCACCCATAAAGTGATATCTCCGGAGCTTACAGCCACCTCCATCAGAGAATCATTACTCCAGTTGCCGGTAAGGTCCACAAAGGCATCCCCGCTGCTCAACTTTATTTCCACAAGGCTAAGTGGACCGTAGTTGCCTGTGAGACCTGCAGTTATATCCCCGCTGCTGGAATCCATAACCACCGCGGAAAGGGAAGGATATTCCCCGGAAAGGTCCAGTAAAGTATTCCCACTGGCCTGAACTATCTCGATCTCTTCCAGCAGAGCCTGATTCCCGGAGAGATCCGCTTTGATATCCCCACTGCTGGAGCCAATATCGAGCATTTTTAGCAGGGAACTGTCCATGTTGAGAGAACAATCCCCGCTGCTCAGCCTGGCCTTCAGGTCCAGGGGAACATCCTCTTTTAGCCGAAGGTCCCACTCGTTTCGGGCACTGCCTCCGGTTATGCCTCCTTGAATTTCTGGCTGCCTAACGATGAGCCTGCCCTGGCCCTCAAGGACATTATACTCAATTTCGGGCTTCCATGCAGCAACGTTGTACCGGAATTCGGCATTCAGAAGTTCATCCTCGCCGCCTGTACCCCCAATTATATTCATCTCGCCGCTATACATCTCGAGTTCAACATCTGCCGACCTCGCACCACCCAGGTCAACTGACCGGGATTCTGTCTGCAATTCTCCGACTTCAACACAGCCGGAGACCAAAAGCACAATTGTCAGGATGAAAAGCAAAAAAGGCTGCAGGATGTTTTTTGAAATATTTCCATGACCCTCGCTTTTCATTCTTTATCCTCCATCTCCATTTCTGGCCTCATTACATAATGAGCCGGGTTTACCGGGAATGCAGCCATTTTACTCTCTTTTAAGCCCGCTTATCAACAATGCTATTCCCAGGATTCCCAGAATTGCCCCCCCGACAACCCTGGCCGTATAATCCGGCATCACCATGAAAACCCATACTGCTATGACCACAAGTATTGCTCCGCCAACAACCTTTCCATTTACCATTGTTTACACCTTCCCCTTAATTTCTAATATTGAATATATATAATTGTGAAATAATAAATTTATTTTCCCTTATGGAATGGGACTTGTACGGAATTAAAAGTCCTGTAAAATGCCGCCCCCAGAATAATAGAGCCCCCCAGGACTACCCTGAGTTCCGGAATCTCCCCGAACAAAAGAAGATAACGATTCTTTTCCCACTAAAATCTCCCGAAGAAATCTCTCGGATAAAAGACCCCAGGGACTTATCTGGCAAGTTATTTAAGCAAATCCGGGGTTTTATCTGTCTTATGCTTCAGGTGAAAAAAGGTGCCCATCTGGCAGTGTTGCTTGGTTGTATTCTCTACGGGATGACAGGCTTATTCCTTGCTAATATTCACAACCTGCCCATAACTTCAATAATATTTTACCGCCTTTTCTTCGGGCTTGCCTTTATTTTCACTTATCTTCTGGCAACGAACAGGCTTGGAGAACTGAAACCTGGAAAAGGGAGAGCTCGTCTTCTCTTGCAGGGCATCTTTGTCCTGGTTAACATGTTCTTTTATTTCCTGTGCGTAAAGGAAACCTGTTTCTCCATGGCTATCCTGCTCGAATACACTGCCCCGATCTACGTAATGCTGGCTTCACCTTTTGTTTTGAAAGAAAAGGTCGGGAAGGAGAGCATTGCAGCCCTTTTCCTCGCAATTGCAGGCGTTTATCTGGTGATCCGCCCGGAAGGCGGGTTTGGAACCCTCGAATTTTCCGGCAGCCATTTCATAGGGATCGCATCCGGACTCTTTGCGGGAATGCTCCTTGCAGTTATCATTATGAACGTGCGGGTCCTGAAAAAAGATCATTCCGAATTTGCAATCGCTTTCTGGGGCACTGCAATCAGCTGCCTCCTGATGGCACCTTTTGCTGCAGGAACTTCCATTTCCGTGCTTGTACCCAATATACTTCCATTAATGGCTTTCGGAATTGTTTCTGTGGGAGTGGGCGGGATTCTCACTACCATAGGCTTTGCAAACCTTGAGTCCCAGACAGGAAGCCTGCTTGCCCTTATCGAACCTGTTGCCGGGGTTTTTTTCGACCTGGCGTTTCTCGGGGTTGCCCTTTCAACAGGCCCCCTTGCAGGCTGTTTCCTGGTCCTTACTGCAGCTGTAATCGTCAGCCGCCCGAGTTTTACCACCTGAATTGCGCCTCGGGATCGCAGGAAATCGGAGATTTTCTGGGAGTTGTACTGCAAGTGCAACAGTACGCGGTCCTTTTCGCTGCGCTCAAGAGGGCTAATTTATGGTTATATCAGTGAGATTCGCTCAAGAGGGCTAAATTACGATTTCTCTGACCCGTACAACCTTATTCGCCGTACCGTGTCGTTTTTGTCACGCTCGACGCAGGAGAGCGGCCTTTCCCGCGAAAAAAAGAAAAGGACGTAGATAAGCAGAAGAGTAAAAACAATTGAGTGCACCTGTAAGAAATAAGTAGAAGTAACCGTGGAAACCTGTAATTATTTTGTTTCTTTTTGCTTCTTTCTACTTTCTGGGTAGGGCCGCCAGACAAGCTGGCGGAGGCGCTGATATTTCCCTGTAAATTGAAAAGCCGGTCCCGGATAAATGAAAGTATTTTCTCGGTTCTGGGGCTTTTCCTTCAATATTTATCTATCTTTATTGAGATGTCGATTTTTGGGTTATTTTTTATCTGGTTGACAGGCCGGCCCCAGACCCGCATGGCGCATGGGAAGAAAACTGAAAGCTTCCAGTTCCGGGCACCGAAATAGATCCAAAAATTAATCAAATAGACCTGCAAAGTTCGGAAAAAATATTAATATAAAAAAGGAAGTGAAGTAAAAGGAAACTTACCTTCTGAGGATCATAGACCTCAGGCGGTCAGCTGCACTTGCGGACTTATCAGCAATGCCTCCTACCTTTTCAACAAGCCCCATAAGGTGGCAGACGCCCGCCCCTCCGAGAGCATCTTCATGTTCGAAGATCTTTTTTAGGAGAGCTGTCTCAAGCACATCTACATCATGTTCCAGCCTTTCGACCTGAGGGACGATCTGCATTGTTTCTTTGATTTCTTCCTTGCTGAAAGATGTTGCAAGCAGCTTGTAAAGTTCGCCCACAAGCTCCTCATACAGCCTGGCGGTTTTCAGGGAGGCTGCCATGAGTTCCAGAAAGCCTTCCTTGATTTCATCCGGGAGGTTTTTACAGGGGCGCAGGGTCATCCAGTAGGCTGAAGCCTGGGCAAAATCAGCAATAGAGTCCTGCTGCTTGAGGAAAGAAAGGAGGTCCTTTTTGTTCACCGGCAGCCTGATGGAGGAGGGTATGCTTGCCCTGATTTTCTGTTTGATTTTGTCGGCATCATGTTCCAATATGTCGATTTCTTCAGTCCGCTCATTAAGAAGTACCTGATCTCCTTTGCAATAAGCTTCCATTGCTTCAGAGAGCTTCTCAACTGCAAGCACCCCTTTTTTAGCGTGCATTTCAAGAGGGACGAAGGGAGAGTCTGCGACCACGTCGAGTACGGAACGGATGTAGTCTTTCATAAAAATATCACCTCAAGTCCCACAAAGATTATTGCCGATGTAAGGGCAGCTATGGGGACTGTTGCTATCCAGGAAGAAACAATCCTCCAGATTACGCCCAGGTCAACGGCTGCAAGTCCACCTGCAAGCCCTACGCCAATAACCGAACCTACAAGGGTATGGGTAGTCGAAATCGGGAGGGAGCTGTAACTGTGTATCAGAACCACTGAGGCAGTTGCAAACTGTGCGGAAAAGCCTCGAGTTGGGGTGAGTTCCGTGATCTTCGACCCTATGGTTTCGACCACCTTATATCCCCAGGTTGCCATGCCTATTACCATGCCAAAGCCACCCATTACAAGCACACTGATAGGGATTTCGCTTCCTGTTACCCCCATCACGTTAAGCGCGGCAGAGAGAGGACCTACAGCGTTTGCGACATCATTTGACCCGTGCGCAAATGCGATATAACAGGCAGTTATGAGCTGTAAGAATATGAATTTTTTCTCAACGGCAGGCATATCTGAAGCCCTGTGAAGGTAAAGACTCCTTATTAGAGAAAAGATCAGAAACGCAAGAATAGCTCCAAGAGCCGGAGATATAAACCAGCTAGCAACAATTTTCAGAAGAACAGCCCAGTGAATGTCAGAAAAAGAGATCATTCCGTTATAAGCTGCAATCAACCCGAAGCCGAGCACGGAACCAACAATTGAATGGCTGGTTGAGACGGGAAGGTTGTAAAAGGTTGCGAGCGTTATCCAAAAACTTGCGGCAAGAATTGCAGCCAGCATCCCCAGCACCACAATATCCGGGTGAATGCTGCTGATCATATCAATGGGAACGATCCCTTTTGCAATTGTCGAGGTAACCCGTTTTCCGAAGAACACGGCACCCAGGAATTCAAACACAGCGGCAATGACAATGACCTGCTTGATTGTTAGGGCACCCGTTCCTACTGAAGTCCCCATAGCATTTGCGAGGTCGTTTGCCCCTATGTTCCAGGCCATGTATAAGCCTGCAAGGATAATAGCTATGACAAGTAAATCCATTTTTTTCCTTACTCCAGAGATTTTAAACTCCAAAACTACTATAATTGCTATGATGCATGATTGCTATGATGCATAATTGCCAGATTCATAATTGCTAAATGCATGATTGCTATGATGCCTCAGATTTCTTCCACTTTATGCTTGATTTATGGAGTCTACACCTGTTCTCCTTAAATCCATGTCTCTTATGGTATTCCAGACCATTTCATTATATTTTATGTTTTCCATATATTTTAGGCTGCTCTATATAATCTATAGATCTATATATGTCTATTTTTAATATATCTTAATGTCTCTTTTCGAGTGCGGAGATCCTATTATAAGGGGCCTGATATTTAGTAAATTTATTTTCAATGTAGGCACATGAGTTCGATTTATGTAAATTGCCCTCTCGGGCAGGCGTTTAATTTTTACAAGAAGTTTATTGATTAACCGGGTTTTAAGCCTGGTTGATTTGAGATCTATCTGGCTAGAGATAGATTCAGGAGAAATACCACTGTTCCGAGTATTTTTCGTTGATGATAAACATTAAATACGTAAGTGAGATGATAAAAAATTGAAAATTGAAAAATAATGTCCTTATATCAAATAGCTTCAAAAAAGGCTGATTAACCCTCTATGTTAGAGAGGTTCCAGCATCTGTGTTGGCGTAAACTCGTGCTTCAAGATACGGTTCTTAAGCATCGTACAGAGTCTTTCTGCCCGCGCCCTGTCTGACTGCCTCAGTGAGATCGGGACAGTTCCTTCTGCCAGTTCTATAGAGCCCAGTCTTGCACGGAATACTCCTTCAGAACACTGGAGTGTACAGGTGCCGCAATTGATACAGAGATCTCTATTGATAACGAAATTATTTGAAATTGCATCCGTAGGACAGGTGCGCATTGCGGCACAATCCGGATGGTGCAGGCACCGTTCTTTTTCGACCCGGATGACCCTGTCGGTGCCTTCCCAGATATGCCCGTAGTTTACTTTTGTATGTGCAGTGCGCCCGTTTACATCCGAGACAGGCAATGGGACATTGTGGTCCAGGATTTTTAATCCTGAGAGAGTCTCTTCATCAAGGACAGGTATAGGGACTGCAAGGGAAGTCAGGCACTCAGGCCCGTGTGAGGTTTTCATCCCTCCCATCATCGCCGGGTCCATTCCCTTCATATCTGCAAAGGCGGAGACATTCGGTTTATCGGAGCTGGACCTGGTCCCTCTCCCCATAACATAACCGGGTGCACCATTCAAAAGAACTCTTGTACCCACGCCTATTATCCTGCGGGGGGGTCATTTTGAAGCGGGTTTATTTCCCCGCAGCCTGACACCGTTGCTTCCGTAAAAGGTCCTGTCAGGCCCGTCACAGAAAAAATAGTATTGATTGTGGCCGAAGTGGGGTTTATAAGTGCGTGGTAATTTTTAAACGCAAGCCTTGTGGTAATGATCCTGGCATAGTCGATATCATCAAGTGTAACCTGATTTTCATATCTCCTGCCGTGTGCTTCCACGAGGACGTCAATCTCTTTTCCTTTTACAAGGTCCCGGAAAAGGTGTCCTCCGCCATACCGGTCATCTGCATGCGCTGTCCCGTTTATCACAAGGTCCACAACCCCAAGCCGTTCGTTCGGGCAGGGGCCGGGCTGAGCAGGCACACCATTTAGCCAGATGGAGTCTGCCCTCTCAAAACTGCACTTTCCGGCTACAGGGACCATCATAACTGCCATTGTGCCGGACATCACGCCAAATGTTCCGGTCGTGACCACATCCACATCATCGAGAGTTACCTTTTGACCGGCACGTACCATGGACTTGAGTTCGGCAGCAGTTAGAATTATCGCTTCATCACGTGCGATTTTCCTATTAATTTCCTCGATAGTCTTCATAATATCCTTATATCCTCAAGCCGGACGTGGAGTCCTGAAGGTTTTTGAAAACTCATGTTCACAAGGGCAGTATGTGCAATTCCGATCATGCAGTTGCCGGGCAGGAAATACTGGCGGGTCCCGAAGACAGGGGGTTTTCTTATAGTACTTGCAATTCCTTCGAAAGCGTGGACATGATACGCCTGGACGTCATGGACGTCTTCTTTTCTTGCGGCCATGGGACCCACAGTATGGCACTCAATTACACCTGTGACCGGGTTTGCACTCAGGACTCTCAAAGCATGATAGACAGGACATCCCGGGCCTGCCGGACGGCCGGTTACGAGGTCTCCTTTTTTGATATCCCATTTTTCCACAAGGTCTGCCCTGAAAGGCACTATAAATTTGCGGGCTGACGGCTCACCCGGAAACGGAAGGAGCACGAAATCATATTCTCTCCCGACAACGTCTACACCTGAGTAAGTGATATTTCTGGCCTGGATCGCAAGATTTTCCCGGCTCAAAATGTCCCTGTGGCTCAAAATGTTATCCGAGCTCAAAATGTTATCCTGGCTCATGACATTGTTTTTACTGTAGAAAGGGCACAGTTCCAGCTCTGCTAATCCGGCTCCAAGCCGGCCAACAAAGTCAGAACAGGTCTGGGAACCGCAGGCCCCACAGTTTTTGCCCGGTGGATTCCACTCAATCAATATCAGTCACCTCTGTACAGAGGTTCTGGCATATCCAGCGGTCGGATGACTCCAAAGTGGTTTTTCCACCCAATCTCTTTTTTACCGATACAAATCGTACATACGCCAAGAGGAGGGGAGCCTCTGAGCATGATAGGATCTTGCCCTATTTCCGGTTGATTGACAATTCTTCGCATCAGGTATCTGAGCCCGGTCCCCTGAATTGCATTTGTCTCTACAATGTCAATATCCGGGACAACTGTTCTGATGCTTTCTCTGAAGACCTCTTTTTCTGCCTGTGAGACGAGGTCGGTTTTCGTAACAACTGCCACATCTGCAAGAGCGAGTAGAGGTGCCATTTTGAAGGGTGAGTTTGTGCCTGAGATCGAGCTTACAACTGCAATCCCGAGAGAATGTGTTGTGTAAGGAGTACACCTGAGACAGAGACCTGCACTTTCAATTATCAGAATATTTCTTGAAAGGCTCTCCGCCCAGTGCAATGCGTCATCAAGGACGAGAATTCCCATATGGTCAGGACATACATCTCCGGAATATACCTTTTTGACAGGAATGCCAAACTCTTCTGCAAGTTCCTCATCTTCTGTTGCATGCACAACGTCAATTTTGAGAAAGGCAGGAAGTGAGCCTTCAGGCAGGTTCTTTATAATCTGGCGAATTACAGCAGTTTTTCCTCCGCTGGGAGGGCCTGCGATTATGAGGAGTTTCATCTGCAGATCACACCCTGTTCAACTGAAATCCCTGCTCAACCGCAGCTATTAAAACTTCTGAAGAACCGGAAGAAGAATCTGAGGAAAAGGAAGCTCCCAACCTGAGTTGTTCTCTGATCTGGTGGAGTCTGTCTTCAATTACGGCAAGGTCTTCAATAAGGTCCTGCTCCTGTCCTGTCGGTTCGATCACAGAGGAAACTCCTCCATACCTCATTACGATACGCCTGCCGGCTGTAAGAGCCAGGTAAGGGTCGTGTGTTACAAGGATAACAGCCTTGTTTCCTCCCTGGAGAGACTGGATAACACGGTCTTTGAAGATCCCTGCATTCTCAATCTCATCAAGAAGAAGTATCGGAGTGTCGCCGATTACAAGTGCATCTGCAATCATAAGAGACCGGGTCTGGCCCCCGGATAAACCGCTCATCCGGCTTTTAAGGCTGATCTCTTCTCCGGTAAATGTATTTGCAAGATTTATTGTCTCATCGAGTAAATCGTCCCTGCCAGGTCTCCGTGCTCTTATATGCATAAGCAGGAATTCTTCGACTGAAAGGTCCGCCAGACAGCGTGTATTCTGGGTAATCAGGGAAATAGGTTTGAAGGCTGGCTCCCGTACGAAGGCCTCGGGAGGTTCTTCCCCATTGATGAGAATCCTTCGACCTGTTATGGTATCCCCCTGTGCAAGATTTTCAATATCATTGATTAAAGCCGATTTTCCCGAACCTGTCGGACCCACTATTGACAGGGTGTCCCCGGGTCTGATCTCTATCCTGTCAAACCCTTCCTGTTCTCCAAGTCTGTTCTGTCCAGATTCTATGGTAAGAGTAAATTGCTGTGTCATGTACTCAACCATTCCTATCTTAATTTTATAAACCTTTCCATAAATTATAGAATTTTATCCCATTATGCCTAAATTATAAAAAAATATGCCCATATTAGGACAATAAAAGAAGTAAAATGGACAGAATACACTAATTAGAAACTATGAATCAACTAATTCGAACCTGTGCATCTCCTCAAGAATTGCCTGAAGAGCTGGTTGATGAGCTGTCATTACATGAGTGCGGATAAAAAGAGGGCTGAAACCTCAAGTTTATTAACCCGTGCAGGTTAACAATTGTGAACACTGCCGTAGTAACAATTGTGAACATATATAGGTTGCGATACTTCCCATCTGACAGGAAAAAGTAATCAGATTCGAAATTCTTGAACTACAAGCCGGTTCAGGGAAAATCGGTTGATACTATGCCGGGCGGAGCAAACCGAATGGGTTTTCCGTTTATTCTTTGCAGCGCCGCACGCCCTTCACCCATCGAGCATTAATAGATAAAAATGAAAACATCAGATGTGCCTGGAATTCCTATCCAAAATAATTTTCCCTGCATCGGGGCACGTTCAGAGGATCTGAATACTATGAAAAAAGTCCTCCACATGGTCCGAGAGATACTTTCCTAAATCCCAAGACCCTTTTGAAACCCACAGGTAAATATAGGACGCTCCCGCCAGCTTGCCTGGCGGTCGGTTGAAAAAGAAGAAAAATAGATAAAAAAGACTGAAAAAAAGTATTTTTCAGGTAGAATTTTACTTGCTGGTTTTAGTTGCTATCTTATCGGCTTACCGGCCATTTCTACCTGTTAGTTTCTTACAGGCTTTCCCAGGTGTTTTTACTTGCTGGTTTTTCTCTTTTTTTACGATTTTGGGAAAGGCCGCTCTCCTGCGCCGAGCGTGACAAAAACGACCCGGTACAGTGAATAAGGTTGTATGGGTCAGAGAAATCGTAATTTAGCCCTCTTGAGTGAAGATCAATGCTAAAACCCATAAGTTAGTCCGCTTGAGCGAGCGAAGCGAGTGAAACGGACCGCGGGCTCCCGAATCGCAACTCGGGCTTTACTCCAGTTTTGCCCTTGCGGATTCTACTGCAGTTTCGCTAACAATTTTACCGGCAAAAACGTCAGCAAGAACTTCAAGTTCATCCTCTGAATGGTTTTTTGTGAAAGTCATAAGTGATAGCTGCCTCAATACAGGAGTTTTGTTATTATGCCGAATGTGCCAGACTTCGTGGGCAAGTACGGCTTTTAATTCCGAATCGTCCATCAGTTCAAGCATCCCCAATGATAAAAAAATGCTTTTTCCAGAGGCAAAAGCCCCTGGTACTGCTGAATCGTAATAATACACCTTTGCTCCTTCGGTTAAATTATTCACAAATGCCTGGGGCCAGTCCATGATGTCTGTAATCGGCTGGGCGCCGTGTCTTCGTATCAGGATTTTGTAATACACTCTTGGCAGGAGCATAATAATTACAGTTGAAAGAATGACATAGGCGGTATAGATTTCGATTGTCAGCATTTGACTGCACTGCATAGCGGAAACAATTGTGCCTATAACCGAGACCATGAATAACTGTGCAGCGATGAACGAAGAAATCCTGAGAACCGGTTTTCTGGCTTTAAGATAAAACGTGAAAAGTAGTAAAGCCAGAAATGCCTGTATCCCTATTAATGGCAAAAGGTTAGAACCGGTGATGCACGTTATATAACAGTCAATTTCTTGCTTTATGGAGAACATATCCTCCGCCCAAAAACTTGTGTTCTTAGAACCTGCTTCTCAATCAGATGTGTATAAGAGACAGCTTCTGAATTCACTTCTCAACTCATTTTTTAATCCACTTCCGAATTCACTTCCGAATTCACTTCCGAATTCACTTCCGAATTCACTTCCGAATTCACTTCCGAATTCACTTCCGAATTCACTTCCGAATTCACTTCTGAATTCACTTCTCAACTCATTTTTTAATCCACTTCTGAATTCACTTTTTACCGTGATAAGTATGGAAATTTTCAATAGCCACCTTGCCGAAGGTATCTACAAGGCTGTCCAGCACTTTTTTTGTGATGGTATTTGCGGTATTGTCCATAGACTCTGTTGCAGAATACAGATACCTTACCCTGTTCCCGCTCTTATCCACCGCTCTTTTTGCATAACCGGCTTTTACAAGCCTGTCCAGGGTCCCTGCCACGCTGGATAAAGGAATACCTGTTTTTTCGGTAATTTCCGGCGTTGTTGACTCCTGATTTGTCCACAAAACCTCCATGATCTGGGCTTCAATGGGACTGAAAAATTTGGTCAAACCCTCATTGGAAAGATTTATTCGGTCTAATTTAACCATGGCTTTACGACTGCTGTAAACAAATATAAGCTTTGTGATGAGCTTTAGGATAACTGGTTTTTATCCAGGGCTTTTTTTGCACAGGTAGTTTACATCCAGCGTAAAGTTAAAGTATGTTTACACTCAACGTAAAGTTATACCTTTACATCAAGTGTATAGTAAATTTGATTCAACGTAATTATCCAACGTAATTATCCAACGTAATTATCCAACGTAATTATTCAACGTAATTATCCAACGTGAGAATTGAAGGTAAACTGTTGAAAAGTAAACCGCTGAAAAGTAAATCGGCAACAGGTATTGAGGATTACAAATGCGTTTACATATGTTAGTCTTAAAAGACATATCCCGCAGGAAGACAAAACTCGGATTTGCAGTGCTGAGTGTGGTAATAGCTGCTGCAGCAATAGTAGCTGTAGTCACCACATTTTCCGCAGCAACCGAGGGTCTTTATGAAGAATCGAATAAGTTCGGTGCAAACATAATTGTCAGACCTGAGGTAACAACCATACCTCTTGTTGCGGGTTCAACGTCTATAGGTTCTCTGTCTATGGGAGAGAACTATATTGAAGAATCAGAAATTCCCAAAATTTATACAATTAAAAATAACTCCAACCTGGCAGTTGTAGCTCCAAGATTGTATGGGGTCGCAGAACTTGGCAATTCTTCTGTCGTTATAATGGGGGTAGACCCCGAGAAGGAGAAAAACCTCAAGTCCTGGTGGGAAGTCCAGGGGCACTGGATAACTGCAGAAACCCCTGAGAAAACCGAAGTAATGGTAGGTTCGGATATAGCCGGGCCTCTGGGGCTGAAAGAGGGGTCCCCGATAACCCTCAAGCAGGGGAGTATTTCAATTGATGCCGTTGTTGCAGGGGTAATAGAAAGCACGGGCGGCAATGAAGACGGATATGTGATTCTTCCGCTTGCAGCATCCCAGTACCTGCTTTCTAAAGAAGGGAAGGTCAGCAGTTTAGAGGTAAGGGCACTGTGTAACGACTGCCCTGTTGAAGAAATGAGCAGGCAGATAGAAGGAGTGTTCCCCGGACTGGAAGCGCGGTCAATGAGCCAGATTGTAGATACCGAAATGGCAGTTGTCGAGCATACTCAGTCTTCCGCAATGGCGGTCTCAATAATTACCCTGCTGGTGAGCACATTGACAGTTGCTTCTACCATGCTTGCATCTGTGAATGAAAAACTGAAGGAGATCGGTATTATGCGAGCGGTCGGTGCAAGTAATGCTCAGGTAGTGTCCATGCTTTTCTTTGAAGGAGCGATTATCGGAATAATCGGTGGCGGTATTGGATTTGCCATAGGTACGGTAGCCTCGTCCATTGCTGCGCCTATGCTGGTCTCGGTGTCGCCTTCGCCAATGTGGGAAATCCTGCCGCTGGTTGCCGGAATCTGTATACTTACCGGAATGGTGGCTTCGGTTATCCCTGCAAAAAGAGCGCTTGGAATTGACCCTGCAGAGGTGTTGAGAAGTGTCTGATAATCCCGTATCTAACAGTCCTGTGTCTGACAGTCCTGTGCTTGAGAACCCTGTGTCTGAAAAGCCTGAATTTTCCGTTAATTCGGAAATGCCGGCTAATCCTGAGAACCTGAGTACAAACCTGATTCAGGTCAAAGATGTGACAAAAAAATACAGGCTTGGCCACAACGAAGTCGAAGTCCTGCACGGGATTAATCTGGAAATCAAAGACGGGGAATTCGTGTCCATTATGGGCCAGTCGGGTTCCGGAAAAACCACTTTAATGAACATTATCGGGATGCTGGACAGACCAACTGGTGGAAGCATCCTCATCAAAGATATCGATATCACAAAAAAATCCCAGAAAGAACTTGTCGAGTTCAGGCGCAGGACTGTTGGGTTTGTGTTCCAGCAGTTCCACCTTCTTCCCTCCCTCACAGCCTATGAAAATGTTGCCCTGCCGCTGGTGTTTGCGGGTGACAAAGATGACGGCGCAGTTGCCAGCGCTCTTGAGAGAGTCGGGCTGGCTCACAGGATGCACCACAAGCCGGTAGAACTGAGCGGAGGAGAACAGCAGAGGGTTGCAATTGCCAGGGCTGTTGTTATGAAACCGAAAATCCTGCTTGCAGACGAGCCCACAGGGGCTCTTGATGCAAACACCGGTTCCATGATAATCTCGTTATTAAAATCGCTGGCAGGAGAGGTGACTGTCATAATGGTCACTCATAACAAAGAGCTTGCAGCGTATTCTGATCGCATAGTATACTTAAAAGACGGAAATGTTGCGGTGTAAAAAAACTATATCGGAGTAAAAAACATGAATGGAAAATTAATACTTACGGTTTTGTTAGCAGTCGTTGTGTCTCTGGTGGCAGCCGGATGCACGGAAATCGGGTCAAAAGGTACAGCTGATGCAAGCCCGGTAAAGGCGACCTGGATTGATGCTCAGGTCAACGGAAACCAGGTATCCATTCCTGCCAGTTCTGTGGAAGAGGATACAAACGTCCACTTTAAGGTAAAAACCGACAGCGGGGAAATTGCAGTCATGGCATACAGGTTTAATGACGAGGTCTTTGTCAGGTCCAATGTATGCCCTCCATGCGGTTCGATCGGATTTACCCTTGATCAGGGCACCCTTGTTTGCGATTCCTGCGGCACGGTCTTTGATGCAGCAACAGGAAACGGCATTGAAGGAGGCTGTGTGGCATATCCGAAAGAAAGTATCCCTTACACGGTTTCAGATGGCAAGATTACTATGAAACTCGGGGATGTGGTGGCTGCTCACGAGAAAACTATTGAACCGAACTAACAGCTATTTGCACGGGGCTTAACATGAACGAAATTGAAGTTAGAGAATTGGTACCCTCCGAATACAGAGAATGGGATTTGCTTGTGGAAGAGGTCCAGCCCGGCACCCCCTTTCATACCAGTGACTGGGTGGAGATCTACAGGGACGTCCTTTCAAGAGATCTCAGGATTTATGGCTGTTTCAAAAACGATGAGCTTGTGGGTGGCTGCCCCCTTTTTGTTAAGAACCTCAAAGGGATCCTGAAGGTGGCATCTTCGATAAGCAATATGACTGACTATTGCGGCCCCCTTCTAAAGGAGAGCTCCGGCTCCAAAGCAAGCAAAAGAGTGCAGGAGACCCATGAGATCTTTAACGCCCTCCGGGAATTCCTTTGCAGGCAGGGCTTTGATAGCATTCACCTGAAGTTCTCTCCGGGAATTGAGGACATAAGGCCATTCACCTGGAACGGATGGGACTCAAAGGTCCACTATACGCATCACCTGGACCTGAACGAAGATGTCGAGAATAACATTTCAAGGACTATCCGGAAAGACCTTAAATCCGCATCCGAGGCAGGACTCAGGACAAGGATAAGAAACGACCTTGAAACCTATTACGGGCTGCTTTCCAGAGTATATGAGAGACAGAACCTGAAACCACCCTTACCCATGAGTTTTTTCGAAAAAGTATTCAAGCTGATCCGGGAAAAAAATATTGGCTACATGCTTGTTTCCGAAACTCCCGAAGGGGAAGCGGTTGCAGCCCATCTGACCCTTTACGGGAAAAAAGGCACGATTGCCTGGTCTTCTGCCCGGGACCCGGCTTTTAGCCTGAGGGGGTCCAATGCCCTGCTCTATTATAAGGAGTTTCTTGACCTGAAGGCCAGAAATTTTGAATACATGAACGTTATGGCAGGAAACGTTCCCAGATTTGCGGATTTTATCCTGGGCTTTTCTCCGAAACTTGTGCCTTACTACAGCGTGACCCTTGAGAATAAAAGGTATTCAGCCCTGAAAGCTTTATACAAAATAGCGACTTGATCCGGAAAACCGGACTTGCAGTCCTATTCCTATAGCGGATGTGAGATCGTGGATGCAAGATCAAAAAAGAAGTAAACATTTCCGTTAATGTGATAAACAGCGAGCCTGTAAACATGTGCTCCGGATGTAAGAATCGTTTCTGGTTTGCTGGCCATACTCTGTGCGTAGCAGGAAGGACGGTATAGATAAAGTTCAGTATATTCTGATTGGCTCTGTGTCCTTTTAATTGTTGAAGAAAAAAATGGGTATGGAGTCATTCCTGATTTACAGAACTTTTGGTATACTGCCGTTAAGGATACTATAAAGTCAATTATAATATCCAGTATCCATAATAGCCAGGTTGTCTATTGTAAATTGACAGTGTCTCATAATTTTCATTTTTTCATAATTTTCATTTTCTCATAATTTTCATTTTCTCATAATTTTCATTTTCTCATAATTTATATTGTCTCACAATATTTTTCTGCTAGTCTACCAGTCTATTTTTAATACTTGATTTTGAAAAGCCAGTAAATAAGAGTCTTAACGAGCTTATTTTTGAATATCAATTCCTTTATAAGATTAGACAAAAAACAGAAATTATTTTATGTATATTATAATTAATAATTATATCTGTAGTCACATATTTATACTATGGATGATTATTTATTATTAATAAAGTTGAAATGTTTGCTCAGGAATTATGAAAAATATAATTTCAAGTTACTGTCACTGATATTGTCCTTGAAGATTCTTTTGGAAAATTTGATTATAGATCCACTTCCAGAGTATAATTTGAAATTATTTTTTATGATTCTTAAGCTTGTTAATAAACAGTTGAAAAAATAGAATCATTTTTTGATATTTGAGAGGAGGTAAAAATAATGAAAAAACTTAAAAAGGAAATCAAAAAGACAGACACACTGTCCCGCGAGGAGTTCAAGCAACACATTATCTCTAAAGCAGAGTTGAACCCGGAGTTCAAGCAAGCATTATTGGACGATCCGGAGCAAGCAGTCGGACAACTGGGCCTGAAGACTCAGGCAGATGTGAAAGTTAAAGTCTTAGAAGAATCTGCTGATGTTATCTACCTGGTATTGCCCCAAAAATTGACTCAAATGAATGGGGGATGCGTCGGATGCGATGGTGTAGGAGGCTGCGGGTTCTGCGAGTGCAAAAGCAGTATAGGTAACAGGTTAAATATACGTTAAAACTATGAAACCGTCCATCTATAATTTTGTCTGGTCAACCGATGACCCTGAAAAGGTAATGATTTTTAACAGTCTTACTACAGCACTAGCTGAAGTGAGCAAGAGCCGCATAGATTTATTGAACGTTTCTCAGTTTGATTACGCTCTCTTGCCAGAAGACAAAAAGCAGTTTGCTGATGAGCTACGAAAGGGAGGATTCATCGTTGACGACGCTGCTGATGAGCTGAGAACGGTCAAATTTGCCTATAACAGCGATAAGTATGACAGCGAGATAGTCAGACTGGTTATTGCCCCCACTTTAGCCTGCAATTTTGCCTGCGCTTATTGTTACGAACAACTGGACAAAAGCCAGGGCAAGAATGAGGGTCAAAATGTTTTCATGCCAGATGAGATAAAAGAGGATTTGCTCAACTACATCGGAAAAATAGTAAAGACTGGAAAAGATGTATTTGTAACCTGGTATGGCGGAGAGCCACTTCTGGCAAAAGAAACTATTTTTGATTTATCTCAGAAAATAATTGCCATTACAGAAGAGAATAAAGTCGGATATTCTGCTGGCATGATCACTAACGGCTATCTAATTTCAGAAGACCCTGAAACCGTGCAGAACCTTAAGAAGAGCAGAATTAAGTTTATCCATATTACCCTGGACGGGCCTCGCGAAGTGCATAACAGCCGCAGAATGCTTAAAGGGAGCAACGGCCCTACATTTGACCGGATTCTTGAAGGAATCAAACTTCTGAAGGCAAACGATATCGAGACATATATCCGCGTAAACACTGACCGCTCCAACATCGAGAATATAAGCAGCCTTCTGGATGTGTTAAAGGATAACAACCTGAGTGACATATTCATTTACCTGGGCCATGTTATACCTTATACAGCGGGATGCAAGTCGTATGAGAGTTCCTGCATATTGACAGAAGAATTCTCTATAATAAACCAGAATTTTTATAAAAACTTAAACCAGATGGGATTCGATGCAGGCAGAGAGTCCTTTTATCCGAGATTTGCCCGTGCCTGCGACGCCAATCGGACGAATGCTTTTGTGCTTGACCCCGACGGGGACATGTACAAGTGCTGGACAGAAATAGGCAACAAGCCCGCAAGCATCGGAAAAATCGGCGACCTGACACGGCAAAAAAAGGATAAGGAAAACCGCGAGATCCAGTGGCTGACCTGGGAGCCTTTCGAGTATCCCGAATGCGTAGAATGCAAGATGCTGCCCATCTGCATGGGAGGCTGCGCCAACCAGGCTATGTTTATTAACAAAGGCCGACCCGAATGCAAAGAATGGAAATATGGTCTGGAACATTACGTTCGAACCAGGTTTTCCAATTTGAAGGCTATGAGAGCAGCTATCAATAAGTCTTGCTGATTAGCAGAAAAACGGCTATAGTCAGGAACCTCATCTTTGATACAAAAGTGTTAGGTTATCTGATTTATCGTATCTTTTTTTTCATATTGGCTTTTTTAATAAATCCCCTCAAAAAGGTATATTCCAGTAAACACTTTGAGCTGGCAATCTATATTTCATAGGGGCGATTTAATGAGGATCAAAATTGCGATGGCATTGATGTCTGTTATCTTTATGGTTGTGATCGCAATTATAACCAACCTGTTCCACTTATTGCCTGGTTCCGATGAAGCTGTCATTGTAGAATTTATGAGCACTATCTCTCTTTTCGGTTCTGTGCTTTTCTTATTAGAAGCAAGAAAAGAACTACCCGGATGGTATCTGGCATTCCCGTTTTGTATTTCGCTATTTTTACTGGTTATTGTAAGTTTTTGGGAAGTTAGTGGTGGAGAACTTCTTAGTGGCTACAGGTACCTCGTAACACCCCTCGTGATAACACTTCTGGCGTTATTGTCCCCATTCTCGCTACTGGTCTTTTTATCTTTGCATGGGCATCCATACTCGATGAAAGCATATCTTGCAGTTTCATCTATAGCGAGTATTATTTCTATATTTTCCCTTTTATTTGCAGTCTGGGAAATTTCATCGAGGCACCCACAAGAAGCGTCTTTTAGTGACGGGCTCATAGCAATTTATTTCCTTTACTGGCTGGTTGTGATGCCGGTTATGGGATCAAGTTTTTTGCTTCGTGCAATAAAGTGAAGGAATAATAGGATTGTATGAAGCAGAATGCCAGGAAGAAGAAACAGTTTACTCTTAATGCTCATGTTCTGGAAAGGGTAAATGAAAGGGTAAATGAAAGAGTAAATAATTGAGAGGCTTTGATTAGTTTTTGAGATAAGCTTCTTTATTAAGCATAGCCCGGTCGGGACTTGCGAACGGTAGCCAGGCCTTTCCAATCTTCCATGTCAAGCTCCGGCTTTTCGCTCCGATATTTCGCATACAATGCTATTCCCACAGGGTCTTCAAGGATATCGACTTTGACGCCCTTCTCGCGCAGCATCTGTTCATTGCCCGAGGCGTTCGTAACATCGCCGACGACCACGCGGTCGAACTGGCGCATGTATATCAAAGTGGCGCAAACGTCGCAGGGGCTGAGCGTTGTGAAAATTGTGGTGTTGCTGAAGTCCTGCCGTCCCGCATCGCGTATGGCAGAAGTTTCCCCGTGGTTGTAAGGGTCGTTGTCCTGCACAAGCGTATTATGCCCTTTGCCGACAATCCGGCGCGTATTGTTATCGATGATGACACCGCCGATAGGACAGCCGCCTTCATCATAGCTTTTTTGTGCAAGTAAAACTGCTATACGCATAATATTGTGGTCGCTCAGTTTAAAGAAGAATTCATCTTCAACTATCACAGGAAGACTTCTCGTGGGCAAATGAGCGAGGACATTAAGCGCCTCTTCCGTAACAGGCGTGTCTTTTGTAATGAAGTGTTTCATAGGATCCCCCTTTTCTAATCACGCTAGTATTCTTTTCGGCATCATTAAGACATTTGAAATTGATTCATTTAATACTTTTCATCATACGAATAAAATTAACAACTTTAAAGTAAATTCTTACTGATCATTATAAACTTGTTTATTTGACTGATGAATAATAAATTTACATAACTTCAATTTTCATGGTTAAACCATTTTCTTTTATTTGAGGATAAAAATAGAAGTCAACTTGTCTGGAACGGCAAAAATAGTGAAGTGTCAAATTATGGTTATTCTCTGCTTGAAGCTGAGTGTTTGAGAGCCATAAATACTGTAGGTCTAGATGCTCAGGTAGGCTTTTTGCACGAGATGACACCATGCAAAAATAGTTTAGCCTATGACCTTCAGGAGCCTTTCAGGTTCCTTGTTGATCTGGCAGTTATCAACCTGATTGAAAGTGGAGCTATGGAAACTAAAGACTTTATCAGGACTGAGAATTATAATCTGAGGCTTAAACCTACAGGAGCCAGGAAGATTTTTAATGAGTTTACCAATATGCTGAACAAAAAAGTAAGCTACCAGGGAAAAGAAAGCACTTGGAGCTATGTTATCTTTTTGAAGGTAAGAGAATTAGCCCATTATCTTACTAGCAAAAAGGAAAAAATGGATTTTGTTAAGCCTGAATATGAAATTGAGAGAATTGATTCTCAAGAAATCAGACAAAAAATTCTCAATATTTCTTATGTTGATTGGAAGAAACTAGGGTTTTCCAAAGGTACTTTGCATTACATGAAGCAGAATGCCAGGTCAGATAAACCGTTTACTCTTAATGCCCACGTTCTGGAAAGAGTGAACAAATGGGATAATTTGGTTTCAAGTCAAAAGTAAAAATGTGTATACTTTTACTGTAAAATGTAAAAAATGTAAAATTTACAGTAAAATAGTAAAAAGATATCAAGAGAAAATGTAAATTTTACAGTAAAATAGTAAAACGGTATCAAGAGAAGCTATAAAAAAGTTGTAAAATTTAATTATTTTTTTTATAGAGCTTTGAATAACTCAAAAAATAATAGTAGTTATTCAGGTATTGGAGGCTCTCCTTTAAGCGCCGCCTCAAGTGAATTTATCACAGACATGTCATTTTTCATTAACGTAGAAATATACCCTCTGATTCTAAAGAAAATGTCTGCTCCGTGTCGCGTCCTAAAAGCTCCTGATATTTTCTGCTGTACTTTCGTCATCCTGATATCTCTTTCAGCTTGATTATTCCCAAATGGCACTCTCAAGTCTGTAACAAACCTCAAAACTTCTGTTTTGTATTTGGAGAATCTGTCTAGCAAATTCTTTGCGTCGCTCTGTGCTTTCTTTCCTCTTTTGCTTGTATTGACTTCTGAATCTTGTGGAGGGCGATTACTCTCAAATCCTTTAGATAGTATAAAATCATATTTTTCTACAAAATCTTTTATTGTTTCTTCTTCAGTATTACAATCCAGTTTTTTGACACGATCAATATATTTTTTCATTTCAAGTAGGAGATTTGACATTTCTAAAGCCCACTCTTGATTTCCTTTTTTAGAAATTTCTTTGAGTTCCCTTAGAGGCTGTCTTAAAATTAAATAATACCTGTACCAAGATTGTTCGTCAATGTCAGAACAGACTGAAAGACTTCCTTATCCTAGTGATTTATCTGAT
>NZ_JJOV01000054.1:0-41195 GCF_000979385.1 Methanosarcina sp. 2.H.A.1B.4 | reverse complement strand
GCCTTCATTTATGCTGCTATGATCCATATAATGAGCAGAAGACTGGCTAATATAGTAACTTTACCCGAATGAAAAATGAATATTCAGACAGCCTCTGAGGAAATCTTTCAGTTCTCTCTTCCTGCGCCGCACTGGACCTGAGCCAGCCGTCAGCCAGATAATAAGTGCCCGGCAAAACAACACCGCAATAAAGAGAAACAATACATTGGAGAAATGCCCCAGGGACTGAGAGAATACTTCCCTTAATCCCGGAAACTGATTTTCAATTCACAGGTAAATACAAGCGCCTCCGCCAGCTTGTCTGGCGGCCCTGTAAAAAAAAGCAGAAAAAGAGACTTAAAAAAGTATTTTTCAGGTAGAATTTGATTTGTTCTTTTTTGTTGGGTCTTACGGTTTCCTCGATATTACGTTTTCCTTGATAGTTTTTGCTTGCTGACTTTTATTTTCGATCTTCTTTTCGGGCTTTTTTGCTGGAAAGAACGCTCTCCTGCGTCGAGCTTAACAAGAAATACATAATAAAGCAAATGACGTAGTATGGGTCAGAGATATTGTAACTTGTTCCTCTTGAGTGGAGCCCAGTAGTATAACCCATAGATTAGAACAGCAGCAATATGGCTACAAAGGAAAATGTGTATGGATTGGTTCACAGGGCATATAGTGAGCCATGTAGAGAATCTGAAAGACAAGTAAAAAGGGTGCCATGCAAAAAAATTAATGACTGAAGATGCTGGTTTTAGCATTCAGATAAGTGTAGTGGGCAGGGCGGAAAAGGATGCTCCGGAAAACCCGGAAGCATCCGGAATAATATTTGACTTTTATAGTCATTCAGTTGCTTCTCTTTCTCAGGAGCCCTGTTCCCGCCAGAAGCCCTGTTACAGCAAGTATGGAACCGAATCCAGGGGTATCTCCATAATCTTCTTCCGTCCCGCCGGTTTGTGTCTGGCTTGCAGGTTCATTTTTCTCCTGGTTGGATCCGGTTGTCCCTTCCGGCTGTGAGCTGCTTCCTTCAAGGGTCATTGGCGTTCCTACATAAACAACGGGAGTTTCTGAGTTGACCTCTCCTGAATATTTATCGAGATCGAGGAAAGTTGCTTTGCAGGCAGGAAGCTGGACTTCTCCTTCTTTGTGCATCTGCAGGATGTAGGTGATTGTCTTTGAGCTGCCGCTTCCAAGTACCTGCTTGAAACTCGTTTCTCCACTTATTAATTTGGCCTCGGAGGGCACGACGTCGGTTACTGTTACACTTGCATCAACATTTCCAGTGTTCTTTGTAGTGACCGTTACAGTCAGTTCGTCTCCGGGGTTTAGCTGCTGTTTGTCAACCTTTTTCGTAATTTCAATATAAGGCCCGTAAATTTTTATCGTATCCGACTTCTCGGAATCCACTTTCCCGCTCTGCCCGTTTGCAAGGGTGAAAGTAGCTGTGGTTTTCGGGACGGTAAAGCTCCCTGGTCTTTCCGGAACGAGGGTATACTCAAAAACCTTTTCAGCCACTTCTCCGGCTTTCAGGGAAAGTGTCTTTTCAAGGGATACACTTTCTTTAAGGTGCATTCCGGAAACAATCTGATCTTTGAGGTCGATATTGTTTATGTCGCATATACCTGCGTTCCGAACAGTGACTGAAACATATACCTGTTCTTCCATATGGCGCTCTTGTGTAGCACTCTTCGAAACGATGAGGTCCCATTTTTTTTCGACTTTTATATTTTTGGAACCTTCGTGTTCATACTTATTACCCTTGATGTCTTCGCATGTGGTTTTTGCAGTTATCTTGAAATTTGTATCTTCCCAGGGAGTGGGCGTTTTCAGTGTGAGAGTAATGGGCTCAACAGTCTCATCTTTGAGGATCTTTGTGTATGTGTATTTTGTTTTTCCACTAAGTACTTCCAACCCGGCGGTATCAACAGTCAGCACAACGTTTTCAGCCTTTGCTTTCCCGTTATTTTTAACTGTTATCGTTACATCGATTCTGCCATCCCCTGTAGATTTAGAATCGTATGTATCTTTTTTAGTTTCGATCTTTATGTCAAAACCTGGTTTTCCTCTTACAAGAACATCCAGTTCAGCATATGGATTCCAATTTCCGGTCTTGAATTCCTTTCCATCTTTGGTAAGTATTTCATAATTCGGATTTACACTCTGGGCATAAACCTTTATCTCATCATTATATTCAAATTCCAGACCTGCCGTAAGAGGAGAAGTCTTTAATTTTTCCCCATCCTTTGAAATCGAAACGAAAACCATCTTGTCTTCGTTGAAATCCTCTGCTTTTATTTCATACCCGTCTACGGTTATTGTACTTCCCCAAGATAGTTTTGCATTATTCTGTTTCTCCACCCACTCCACTTCATCTGCCGCAAAAGCGGCCATTGAGAGGCCGGAGAAGATAAAAACGGCAAGTAATACGATCAGTGCAATCCTTTTAGCCATGGTTACCTTCCTTGATTTTGATTATGTTTATATCGGGCCCGGGCAATGGAAACGTACATTTTGCGTTTCTGTGAAATTCGCGGCTTAGTCAATATTTTATATGTGTATATATTTTTATTTTTTATGTGATATTCTACAACAGCCGTATTATTTTTATGCGTAGCATAGTCTTCGCCCCAGCCCACTCCCTCTTAAATTATTAGTTTTAGATCTCTATTTTCAATAATGTATTTATAAATATAAATTTTATAAGTTTGTCCATCTCTTCAAAATATCTTAAGTAAATCTCTATAAATTATCTTCACATATTCTATTTTAATTTTTGCTAATGATTTACCAAATTTTGATTGAAAGAGGACCTCCTTTAGAATGGAATCTTTGTTCTGTTGATGAGCTTTTAGTTTATGAATGAAGTTTTAACTCAGGGCTGGGATTAAATGTCATAAACACTTAATCTGAATTCTGGCAATTAGAATTCTGACTGGCGAAAACGAGTACTTTTAAATTTTCCGGTTTCCGGAGGTTTTTTCCATGAAACTTACTGAAATTGTGCATATCCTTGAAGAGATAGCTCCACCTGAGCTTGCTGATGACTTTGATACAGGTAGAATTGGTTTGATCCTTGGTCTTGAGGATGAGGTGAACAGGATAGCAGTTGCCCTGGACGCAAACTCCTACGTTCTTAAAAAAGCGGCAGAAATGAGAGCAGACATGCTGATTACTCATCATACCCTTATCTTTCATCCGGTAAATATAATTTCAAAGCCTCTGGCAGCTTCCCTCAGGATTGCTCTTGAAAACGGGATCTCCCTTTACAGCATGCACACTAATTACGACAGAGCTGAAGGAGGAATTAATGATGTTCTTGCCACCCGCCTGGGGCTCAAAAATATCCGGACTTCAGAAATCGGAAGGATAGGGGAAATCAAACCGTGTTCCTCAGCTGAACTGGCAGCCCATGTTTCGGATTGTCTGCAGACCCCCGTTATGTACGCCGGAGAAAAGGATGAAATCAGTAAGGTGATGGTTATAGGGGGCAGCGGCTTTCGGAACGAATATCTTGAAATCGCCAGGGAAAACGGAGTTGATGCCTTTATCTCATCCGAACTTAAGCATGACATTCTTCGGACTCACGAAGATCTCTGCCTGATTGACGCAACTCATTATGCTACGGAGAACCCGGGTATGGAAGCCCTATGTTCCAGGTTGCGCAGGCTTCCTGGAATTGAGGTGGAATTCATTGACCAGCCTTCCGGACTCCTGGCGGTTAACTGCAGGCTTGACAGAAATAAGGTTGCACTCGATCTGAACGAAGGAAAGGAGGCCTGTAAACAGGAAGAACCCGGGAAGGAATCTCTTGAGTTCATGCTTGAAGAACAGTCAAGAAACCAGATACGTTCAGATTATCGGCGCAGCCTTGGCAATGAAAATCGCAGAAGATACCTCGAGTAAGCTACTTCAACCAGTATTACCCAAACAATATATCCTGAAGATGGTTCAATTTTGAGAGATTGTTCAATTCATGGATATATTTAAACTGAATGTGTTTCAATAATAGATTTCAATAGGGTACCGTTTATAGTATCTCAAATACCCCGGTGGCCCCTTATTAATCGGTTGATATTATTCGGATATCCTAAACCGGAATTTTTTGTATTATTGATTCTACTTCTTGCAGACTGAACCTGTCTCGTCTGCAACGTAATAAATGAACAGACGAATTCAGATCTTGATCCGGGGGACCTCATTAAAATTCACAGCTAAATATCATCGCCTCCGCCAGCTTGTCTGGCGGCCCTTTCCAAAAAGCAAAAAAAGCAGAAAGTAATCCGTTTCTCCTATCAGTTTTAATTGTTAGTTCTTGAAGGTATCAGGTCGATTTTACTTACGGGCTTGTTTCTCTTCTTTCTTCTTCTTCTTCTTCTTTTCAGTCTTTTCGGGAAAGACCGCTCTCCTGCGTCGAGCGGGGCAAAAACGGTTCATGATAGCGAATAACGTTGCCGGGTCAGAATCCGGGAGTTTGATTCAGGCATTGTTTTTTCAAAAATATCAACCATGTAAAGGTGGATGACCAATACTCCCGGAGACAACGTATTTCAAACAGCTTTTTTAGTAGCCTGCTTGTTTAAGACTTGATTTCCGATTTTAAGGCTTACTTTTACAGTCTCTGGCCCCTGATTCTATTGCATTCAAATAGTTTTCAAAATGCCTTCTCAAAATGCCCGTTTCTTTTGTTTCAGGCAGAGAGGTCATTATTGCCTCTAGATATCCGTACTCTTTAAGAAGGGAATAAGTTGCAGGAAAATTTATGTCAAAAATCCAGCTCAGACGAAGAAGTTTTACGTCGTTTCTGTTTTTCATATCCCCAATTCTTGCCATTCTGTTATTCAGGATCTCTGATACTATGGGTTCCGAATACCCCTGAGCATCTGGCAGATATAGTTCAAGCGCCGGGTTCCTGCGTCCCTCTTCTGCATATTCTTCACTGGCAAGCCTCAGGATGTCAATCTTGTCTGCATCCCTTATCAGCCTGGAGAAAAAATAAAGTTTACTGCAGGTCTCTACATTTTCTGGAATTTCCATCAGGTTGTGATATTCTATAGCTTTCAGGATGAGGTTTTCTTCTTCTCCGGAAAGGCGGGAGAGAACTCTTTCTTTATTCAGAATTTTTACGCCCAGAATCGCATGATTTTCCGATTCTGAATCTCTGAACGTTTTGTATTTAATGAACTGCTCAAAACGACCCAGGTCATGAAACAGGGCTATTGCTTCGGCAAGCATGCATTCCGTTTCGCTGATTTTCGTCGATTTTGCAAGTAAAAGGATATTTTCACAAACTCTTCCCGTGTGTTCGATCTTTAGCTCAAGATTTTCCTGGATGAAAGAGTCGGGAGAAAATAATCTGTTCACATACTCGAAAAACCATCTCCGAAAATAAACCAGGTCTTCTTTCTGCATGCTTCTGCAATAAGAAATGTTGAGGTATATACTTTATGCATATCTTGCAGATTTTGTACTGAAAAGGTTTTTGTTTAAATAATAATATTAATTACTCCGGACAATTATGAGATAATTATAGTTTCCTTCAAGATAATAACTTTGCAATTTACCGGAACCCAACCCTTACCTGTAAACACCATGACTATCTGCTATAAATTCAACGTTTTCCTGTGAATTGAACAGTTATCTGCAAACCAAACACCCAAAAAAATATGACACTAATATGAGATTTATAAATTAGTAAAAACTGATAATTCTTATATTAACCCGGTAGTCCCCTTTTTAAACTGCATTAATTATATATGGAAGGAGCTCTTCAAATTAAATGAGTATCTACTGGAAAGTTATAGGAAGAAATCCGGTTCTAACTAGGTAAATTCTCGTCGGGGGGAACAAAAGGAATTTGTACAGTGACTTTTATCTCTGGATGTTCTCGTTTACATCATTTAGGAAACTACATATCAGAGTGATCTTAGATGATACTGATAGACTGCTTATGAAAATTTTCCACAGGAACTCATTAGAATGAATCGGGGTATTTAATGAGCTCAATTAAAAAAACTTCTTTGATCGTTTGTTCTTTCATTCTTCTGGCCTTTGTTTCATCTTTTACCTCAGGTTTTTTACCTGCAGCGGAAGCAGCTGAAAGCCAGACAAATATTGTAGGAGATAACTTACCTGCTGCTATTCCCACTCTTGAAGAGGTACTTGCGCAGCGCCCGGCTTCTGTAGAAGGCCTGTTAAGTAAAGGCAATGAACTTTATTCTCTTAATGAATATGAGCTTTCCATAGGATGCTTTGAAGATGCACTTGAAATGGACTCTAACTCGTCAATGGCATGGTATGGAAAAGGATGTGCTCTGACCGCGTTGGAGAGATACGAAGAATCAATTGACTGCTACGACAGGGCTATTGAAACCTTTCCGGTTTCTTCCGGGGTCTGGTATGAAAAAGGCAATGAGAACCTTCTGACACAAAATTATGTCGAAGCTATCAACTGTTACGAGAAAAGTCTCGCTACGGATAATTATCTTTCCAGAGTCTGGTTCCAGAAAGCCCTTGCTTCTGAGAAACTCAGCCTTGACCAGGAGGCTTTAGCCTCTTATGAGAGTTCAATTGAACGTGGATCCAACTCTTCCGAAACTCTGAAAATGCAGGGAAAGGCTTATGCCGGGCTTGAAAAATACGGCGAAGCAATGAGCTGTTTTGAAAGAGCTCTTAACATTACTCCTGACGATTTTGACCTCTGGACTCAGAAAGGAATAATGTATGATATGTCCGGGGATTATGAAGCTGCAATACAGTGTTACGATCAGGCTATCTCCCTTAATCCTGACCTTGTGGAGGCCTGGTATAATAAAGGCGTAAACCTTGAGAGGATGGAGATGTATCAGGATGCCCTGACCTGCTATGAATTTGTCCTCCTTTCAGAGCCTGAAAACTTTAGTGCCCTTCAGAAGAAAGGTCTCTGTCTCGAACAGCTTGGTAGAAATGAAGAGGCTCTGCAGTGTTATGACCAGATACTCATTTACAGTCCTGATAACTCTGAAGCCTGGCATAGCAAAGGCTCTATACTTGATAATATGGGAAAGTACGATGATGCAATAGTCTGCTATGATAGAGCTCTTAACCCCAATGCAGGAATTGCGATAGAAGAGGCTGGAGATGCTGTACTCGGAAAGCTTAATGCCTACGACTCTTCACTTGCCAGTTATTCTGAAGTTCCCGAGTTTAAATCTTCTGCAGTTAAAATCTGGTACGATAAAGGGCTGGCTTTTGATAAACTTGAGAACTACGAATCTGCTCTTGAGTGCTATAATCGGATTCTTGAGACCGAATCAGATCATGCAGTGATCTGGTACTTAAAAGGTCAGGACCTTGACAGACTTAACAGGTATGAAGAAGCCGCTGACTGCTACGATAAAGCCCTTAAACTGGATTCAGGATATGCTAAAGTCTGGTATAGAAAAGGATATGATTCTTCAAAACTCGAACAATACAAAGATGCCGTAAAAAGTTATAATAAAGCCACCGATCTTAATGGAAATTACACACTTGCATGGTACGGCAAAGCTTTTGCCCTGGCAAAAATAGGGGAATATGAAAATGCTCTTGTGTGCTATGATAGAGTTCTTGCCGTTGCCCCTGATAGTGCTGAAATCTGGTACAACAAAGGTCTTCTCCTTGATCAGCTCGAAAGATACCAGGAAGCTTCAGATTGCTACAGTCAGGCTCTCCAGATAAATTCAGGGTATTCTATTGCCCGTTTCAGATTGAACAAGGATATGGAAGTATTATCCGGAAACTCGACTTCCAGGTCAGTTGAAGGTAATAGGCTGGATGTCAGCCCACAAAGGACAATTTCAGGAGGTTTCTGGTCTTACCTTCTGGGCTACAAGTATGCAAGCCCAGAAGAGAGCTCGGATTTTTCAGGGAGCTTTAACGCCCTGAGTCCGGAATTCAGTTACGATTCCGCATGGTACGGCAAAGCTTCAACATACAGCAAACTTGAGATGTACGAGGATGCACTTTATTCTTACGAAATGACTCTTAAGATTAATCCTGTACGCACCGAGGCCTGGTATGAGAAAGGCTCTGCCCTTGACAAACTCGGAAGAGGCGAGGAAGCTCTGGAGTGTTACAAAAAAGCCCTTGATATTGACCCTCAGTCGAGCAATGCCTGGTATGGGATAGCTTCTACATCGAGCACCCTTGGAAGATCAGAAGAAGCAGTTGCTTACTACGATCAGTTACTTGCTCTTAATTCCAGTGATCCTGAAGCCCTTCAGGGAAAATCTCTGGCCCTTGTAAGCCTTGGTAGGTACGAAGAAGCAGTTTCCTGTTTCAATCCTCTTCTTGAACTTGAGCCGGAAAATATAGAGGCTCTGGAGGGTCGAGCTTTTGCTTTAGCCAGATCCGGAAGGCAGGATGCGGCTCTGGAGGATTACGACAGAATCATGCAACTTGACCCTGCCAATTCAAAGGTGCTGGCTGAGAAAGCCTCTTTGTATGAAGAACTTGGCAGGTATGAGGAAGCTGCTTCAACCTATGGGGAGATTCTCCGGATTACGCCCGAAAACAGAGAGATAATGTACCGGCAGGGCAAGGCTCTGGAAGCGATGGGAGATTTCGAAGCAGCAATCGCCTGTTATGATCAGATTCTTAAGCTGGACCCGACAAATGTTGATGCGATTAATAACAAGGGTTTTGTTTTCTCTAAAATGGAGAGATATCAGGAAGCAATTGCCAGCTATGACAAAGCCCTTGAGTATGCTCCAGACAATGCTGCAGCCTGGTATTTCAAAGGATGCGCTTATTTCGCAATAAGCAGTAACAATGCTGCCCTTGAATGCTTTAATAAAGTGGTACAATTTAAACCAGACTGCATAACGGCATGGTACAACCAGGGGTATCTATACAATGTAATGGGAGACGTTAATGAGTCAGTCAATTCTTATGACGGTGCTCTTAAAATCAACCCCAATGCACCTTCTGCCCTTTATAACAAGCGTTTTGCCCACTACCGCATAAAGGAATACGAGGAGGCTTCAGTATATAAGGCAAGGCTTGATGCTGTTGACCCTGGCTTTGTGGCAGCCCTTCAGAATAGGGGAACCCGCATCTTCCTTCCCGAAACATACAGAGGCGACCTTAACTATCCGCTGCCTGCAAGATGGTATGGTGGAGAAGAAAATATTTCTGAAAACGTTAGTGTGAACATGACCGAAATTTATCAGCAGTTAAACAACACTTCCTCTGAACAAGGTGGGGAATATGATAACGCTGATGAAACTACTGACGATTATGATGACACAGGGTACTGGTATATTCCTGAACCTGACGAAGATCAGAAAACTGATAATAGTGAAGACTGGTATGTTCCGGAACCCGATGAGGTTTAAAAGGTTTAAAATAAGGTGAAAAGAAAGCTTGAAATAAGCTGAAAAGAAAACTTAAAATAAGGTGAAAATAATGAATTATTCCGGTATGCGTGTAAGGTTTCAGGCATACCGGTAAACTTTTTCTAAAGAAACCAGATCAAAATTATTCCTGTCAGCAGTTTTTCGGTACCTTTTTTGTGTAACTTTAATTCTTTTTGCTGAAGCTGATTTTTCTTCAATTAATACAGCTTGATGGTCTTTGTTGATCGGTTGATATCCTTCTCTAATCTGAGCCCCTCCCCAAAATAAAAGAGAAGAGTATACATAGCCCGTGTGGTCTCAGTATAGTATTCCTCACGGGCGGAGATTTCGTCCTATTTTTTGGTATGTTGGTAAGATCATGACTAAATAAATTTCTTTAAACAGATAATTCTCACAGATTAATATAGCAATTTTTTTAACAATTGAAGAAGTACTGTTAAACTGGTACACATATAGTAATTTTAAAAAATGACAGAAGGCGCTTTTGAATTGTACAACCACTCCGAGTTTGGCAACCTCGAAAATTATCTGTTAGAAAAGAAATACAGTGAAAATACCAGCTGCGAACAAATCCCCGATGTTCATATATTTACTGGCACAGTTGAATATAAGAAACACAGGTTCAAGACTGTATCTCTTTTTTTAATAAGCATTTTTGATGAAAAACTCCTTGAAATAATGAGCAAAATTTTCGTTCTTCTCTGTATAACCATAGCTCTGGTCACGACAATTAATTTCCTGGATAATGAAACTTTAGACTGGTTTTATATTCTGGGTATAATGGTATCCCTGGTTCCGCTTATTATCTCTTTATGTATACAAAATGTGCTGGAATATCATAAGGACACATTTTGTAGAAAATGTGGGAATAAGCTTGCCTGTGAGGAAATAGGCGAGCCAGTTATGAAGGAAAAAAGCAATTTCGGAGACTATACATTAACAGTTACGAGACACTGGAAGTGCAGGTGCTGCGGGAATGTGGATACAAGGGAAGGACCTGAGAATATCTTTACTGAAAAAGGAGAAATGTTGCCCGTAATTTACCTGAAAGGTATTGAATGTAAAAAATGTAGCTTGTCAGGTACAGTTGTAGAATTCAAGAAACCAGATATAAAAGAGATTGGAAATAAGAGGATTATTAGAAGATATTATAAATGTACTCTGTGTGGGCATGAGGATATCAGCGAAATTGAAAAAACGATTAACCATAGCATTTATGCCCACGGTTCATGAAGAGTAAGTTTAAAAGCAGAAAAAGAACCATTTTTACCAGAGCCTGCCAGCTTATATCTCTGTAAAAGCACCGTAATCAAAAATGTAAATCGGAATTGCGGTTTTGCTGCCGGTTGCCCTTTATTCCTTAAAAGGATTGACATCAATCCTTTCCAACAATTTTCAGGTTGCAGGAAGGATATCATGCTGTCATGAAAGAGATGCTATAATACTCATTCCCGACTTTTATTTCATAAGCCCCTTTTTCGTCAAGGAAATCAATTGTCCGTCTCCATTCCTCAGGATCCACACTAAAGTACTCTCCGGGGGATTCGACAGCTCTTTTCAATGCAGGATATTCATCCAGTTCCTCTTCTGTCACGATAACAAATTCATCAGGTGCAAATTCCAGTTTTTCGGCTCCCATAAATTTGGAATACTCATGGCTGAGAGCTCCGAGGGCAAAGAAAGCTACGGAGATCAGGAGAAGGGCTGTAAAAGAAACGGCAAATGCTTTCAGGATAAAACCCGAAGACCTTTCCCTTGAAACTAACAGCCCACCTGCAAAGAGGACCCCATAAATCACGAACATAAGATAAATTGATGTGGGAGGATGAATTCCTCTCAGGGTATACCCACTCAGGAAAAAAGAAAATATCCCTATGAAAAAGAAAAGAAGATATTTAAAATTTATATTTTCCGAATTAGTCATAAATATCTCTACAAAGTGGAGGCATGTAACCGTATTTAATGTTTCTTATCTTCTAAAACGCGAGGATACTGAAAAAAAGAATGAAATTGAATAAATTCAGGGTTTAAAATAACAACTAAAAAAATTAAGGCACTCTATTGAAAACAAACTTAAACACAGACCTGAAAACAGAAATTAAAGCACAGACCTTAAACAAAAACCTAAAGCACAGACCTTAAACAAAAACCTAAAGCACAGAACCTGAACACAGTTGAACCACAAAAATTAAAGTACATATCTCCAGCCGTCTTTTTTCAGGCTCTTCCTGTGTACTTCATAGCCAGGCATAAGTTCACCTACCAGTTTCCAGAACCGGGATGAGTGATTTTTTTCCTTTACATGGCAGAGTTCATGCACAACCACATACTCAAGCTGTTCAGGTGGAGCCATCATAAGCTGGAAATTAATCCTGAGGACATTGTCTGCAGAGCAGCTTCCCCAGCGTCTCTTCTGGTGCTTTACCTTAAATGTTGGAGGAGCTATATTCAGTTTTTCCGAATAGTCCTTCAGGAGCCTGTCAACATCTGATTCGGCACAGTCTCGGTAAAAATTCCAGACAGCCTTTTTTACAAGTACCGGCCTCAGTTCCTCAGGAACGGTTTCAGGAATAAGAATAGTAAGTCCAGACTCGCTGAAGGAAGCAAGGGATTTTTTAATTCCGTCCACAGGCAGAATTTTCAGAGGATACTCTCTGCCCAGATAGAGATACTTTTCGCCGTCAGTATATCGCTTCTCCTGGTTGGGCAGCCTGTTTGCCTCAAACCAATCAAGCTTTTCCCATACCCATCCAGCCTTCTTCTCTACCATGTCCCTGATAGCCTCACGGCTTAACCCATTAGGGGCTCGGAACTCCACCTTTAGGTCCGGGCGGACTACGATAGCTGCTTTTCTCCTCTTTTTGCTGTAGACTATTTCGTAGTCTATTGTCCTGCCGCACGCTTTAATGCAATCATTTTTTCTCATAGCCGGTCTCGCACCCGAGTTCTGAATTTCATCCGTTTTTATATTTCACCCTGTTTAAACCTGTCTCTTTAATTAGAAATATTATGATCCGCATAACCATACTCTCTATACCGGGTCATTCTTATCACACCTGATGCAGTAGAGCGGCCTTTCTCAAAAACACAAATGAAATTTTCGAATGACAGGCACAAATGAGTGAAAGTACTTGAAAGCACTTTCATATTAAAGAAAGGATTCAGACATAAGCCGTACCATATCATATGCTTTTGTATAGTGTTCAAAAAAAGACGGGTAAGGGTATTGCCGGCACTATCAAAGGTGTAAATAAGCACAAAGGGTCCTATATGAATCCTCCACTTTCCCTGAAACTCTGCCTCAAGAGAACAGCCCATTTCAGGCTTATAAGCCAGGAGGCTGAGGCGCTTTTTTACATAATCATATAACGGTTGATCGAGGCTGTACGGCTATTTCAGGTTTCTGGGGACTGATGGGTGAACTGCCACTCTATATGTCATTTAGAAGTGTAAGAAAAAAGGTAGAAAACTATTCTCTATAGATCTTCATAGAACCTCAATAACTAATACTAATAGAAATATTAAATATTACTGAAATCAGAATATTTATGAAAATATTGTCATATTAAACCGAATTTTGGGATTTAATTCGAGGTTCTCTTTGTAGCAGGTCAATTTAGTAATACTTTTATATATATATGTGATACTCATATGCGTTGTTAATATCCATATCAAATTATCATGTTATTATAGAGCCGATCCCAAAACTCAAAATTGCTTCTCCAAATCCCGTATTCAGAATAATCAATAGAGTTTATGATCATGAAAATAGTTCTGAAACTTTACTGATTTGAGAATAAAATTGGTTTTGGGATGAGCTCATAGGGTAATTCACAAAAAAGGGTGTTTTGTAATGGAGAAAAAAAAATTATTTGTATTATTTTCTGTTTTCCTGACAGCCCTGATCTTAATGACAGCAGGCTGCGTTAGTCAGGACAGTGCCCAGGCCGAGGAAATATCGGCTAAGGGGGCGCTAGCTGAAGAAGCCCTGGCTGAGGAGACACTGACTGAGAATACTGCTGAAGGATCACAGCATACGGATGTTGCTTATCTTAGCGGTGGAGATTATGGATATCCCCAGCCATTTACTATATATCCGAGGGGTCCTGGCTCATCAAAGGTCGGAATGATCTTTGACAGTCTGTTAGAAAGAGATGAAGTCGGTATAATTCCCTGGCTGGCTGAACGCTGGGATGTCAGTGCAGATGGAACAGAATATACATTTCATCTCCGCAAAGGTGTCACCTGGAGTGATGGGGAACCTTTCACGGCAAATGATGTCAAATTTACTTTCGATTATGAGCAGGAAAATGTACCTATCTCAGGTGGAATTGAGTCAGGGGTTATAGATAATGTCCAGGTTGTGGATCCCAATACCGTCAAATTCGTGCTGGTCCAGCCTGTTTCAACATTCCTTTACAAGCTCACGGGTTTTAATGTCATACCTGAGCATATTTACAAAAATGTCTCGGACCCTTCCAGTTTCCTGGGTCCGCAGGCAGTCATCGGTACTGGCCCATTCCTTCTTGATGAGTACAATAAAGAGCACGGCTCATACAGGTTTGTAACAAACGACAATTTCTGGGGACCGGAGACTGCTGTTAAGTCCGTTGAATTTATTCCGGTCAGTGATTCATTAATAGCTTTTGAACAGGGGCAAATAGATTTCACAAGTATATCCCCTGACACTCTTGATAGGTTTACATCAGAACCTGATGTAAGAGTAGTCCAGCAGCCGGCTTTCTGGGGTTACCAGTTTTATTTCAACATGAAAGAATGTCAGGAGCTTAATGACAGCAGAATAAGGCATGCCTTTGCTTATGCCATTGACCGTGAGGAACTGGTGGAAAAGATCGCAAGAGGTGCAGGAAAACCCGGTGAAATGGGCATACTCCCAGAAGATCACATCTGGTATAATCCCGACCAGCCGGAATATAGCTACGATCCGGATAAGGCCGGAGCATTGCTTGAAGAGGCCGGATGGATTGATACGGATGGGGATGGAATACGTGATAAAAACGGGGAAAAACTGTCATATGTATTGTCCCTTGGCAGTGGCGAAGTTCGTATCGGGGAACTCATAAAAGAGAGGCTGAGTGAAGTGGGGGTTGACGTTCAGGTAAAAGCCCTTGAGAGCAAGTCCCGTGATACAAACCTGAAGAACGGAGACTTTGAACTCCTGATAAGCGGCTTTGGAGGCTGGGGACAGGATGCGGATTATCTTCGTACAAGGTACTGTGATACGGATTCACATTCATCAAACAGTGTGTCATCCGGTGCAGCAGTGTATGGTTACCACAATGACACCCTGAATGCTCTTGGTGCTCAGGAACTGCAGGAACTTGACGATGAGAAACGGAAAGAAATAGTATACGACATGCAGACCGTGCTTGCAAATGATGTGCCTGCAATTCCGCTCTATTATACTACATCGTATGATGTATGGCGCATTTCAAAATACAACGGCTGGATGAATATGTACGATCATCATGCAAGAACACACAGCATTCTTTCATATCTTGAGAGGGATGGAATTGCAGAATAAAGATGATATTAATATCCTGATCGAATGCTGGAATAAAGCCACAGGAAACGGGCTGATCCATGATGAGGGCAGGATGGCAGATTTCTGGAACAAACGTTCCGATAACTATGCCAATAACATTGAAAAAGATAAAAGAAAGAAGAGAACCGATGAGATTCTCGAATTTCTTGAAGAAGCCGGTTTTAAGCCGGAAGGTTCCAGAGTCCTGGATATCGGGTGTGGACCCGGTACCCTTTCTCTTCCTCTTTCAAGGCTCGGAGCAGAGGTGACTGCACTTGATATCTCGTCCGGAATGCTTAACAGACTAAAAGATGCCATAAAAAATGAGTCTCTTCCGGTAGATGTCATTGAATGCTCCTGGTGGACGGCAGACATAGATGAGCTTGGATTCCGGAACGAATTCGACCTTGTAATTGCCTCCATGACCCCCGGAATAAAGGATGTTGAAAACTTTAATATGATGATGGCCTGCTCAAAAAATCTCTGTTATTACAGTAACTTCCTTAGAAGAGTTGAGGATAAGGCGTATCGTGATATCCGGAGTTCGATACTCGGGGAAAAATCCGAGAATAACATGAACGGCATAATTTACCCATTCATGTATCTTTACCTCTCAGGCTATAGTCCCTCCCTCAAGATCAACCATTCCGAATGGAAGGACGAAACAAACTGGAAAGAAGCGGCAGAGCAGGCAATAGGGTTCATTGGGAGAGGCCGGGATTTTGATGACGAAACAAAGGAAAAAATAATGAACTATTATCAAAATGCCTCTCCGGATGGAAACTACCGTTCCGAGTCGGATGTATATACCGGGATGATGGTCTGGGAAGTTAACGGCAGATGATAGGGTGGCAAAGGGGCAGATGATTGGATGGAAAAGGACAGGAATTCGTTTATTTTAAGGTTATTATCGACCCTTTTTGTAATTCTTGCCATTAATTTTTTCCTTCCGAGGATGATGCCCGGAGACCCGTTTTCAACCACCTCCGCAGATGAAGTAGGGGAAGAAATTATCGTAATGACAGAAGAGCAGCGGCTTTATTACCTGAACTATTACGGACTTGACAGGCCGCTTTATGAACAGTTTTTAGTATACATGAAAAATCTGATTACGGGCGACCTGGGCAGGAGCATTTATTACAAAATGCCGGTCAGTGATGTAATAATGCTCCATCTCCCCTGGACTGTGCTGATTGTCGTTGGCGCAACAGTGATCAGTACAATCTCCGGTGTGGTTCTCGGAACACTTTCGGCAATGAACCGGAAAAAGGGGAGTGACAGAATTATGATGATGGGTATGATTGCCTTTGCAGAAATTCCCTCATTTCTGCTCGGCCTGATCCTTCTTCTGATTTTTAGCGTATATCTCAGGCTTTTCCCGCTTGCAGGTGCTGTAACCCCCTTCGCAGATTATACTGGTCCGGCAGAACAGGCATGGGATATACTGTACCATGCCTTTTTGCCTGTTGTGACTCTATCACTTTCACAGTTGACCGGTGTGTACCTGCTCACCAGAAATACCCTGATTACAGTGACCACAAAGGATTATATCAGGACTGCCCGGGCCAAAGGGCTGGGGGAAAATACCGTATGGATCCGGCATGCTCTCCGAAATGCACTGCTTCCGGTAGTAACAAGAACAGGTTTTATGATCGGCATAATGATGGGTGGGGTTGTGCTTGTTGAGAGTGTTTTTTCTTATCCCGGCATAGGGATGACACTCCGAAGTGCTGTAGTCGGCCGGGATTATCCTCTTATCCAGGGCATTCTCCTGGTAATTGCAGTTTCCATACTTATCTGCAACCTGCTGGTTGACAAAATATACGGGAAACTTGACCCGAGAGTTGGGATATGATGAGAGTGGGGATATGATAAAGGATATTGCTGCCTCTGGAAATGCCGGTATACTCTCTTTTATTCAGGCTTTGAATATTAATAAAATTAATCAAATTGTCAGCAGTATAGCCAGGAAATTTTCTAAATTTAGTACTATAGTTAAGCCATTCTCCAGGTTCAGTACCGAAGGCAAAATTGGTGTCCTTGGTATTCTCTGTATCATTTTAATGGCAGTTTTTGCTCCCATGATAACAATTTATCCTCCTCAGAAGATCACAGGGGATTCCCTTGAACCTCCGGGACCAGGACACATACTCGGAACCGATGAACTTGGTATGGATATCTGGTCACAGATATGTTACGGGGCAAGAATGAGCCTTACAATAGGGCTTGCAGTAGCCTTTGCGGCAGGTTTTGGAGGAGGAGCTCTCGGAATACTGGCCGGATATATGGGAGGGCACATTGACCAGGGCCTGATGAGAATAATCGATGTGACAATGGCCCTTCCAGGTTTTCCTCTTCTGATTGTAATATCCGCTTTTCTCGGACCGAGTATTCTTAACGTAATCTTTGTACTTGTTCTTTTCAGCTGGGCAAAACCCGCACGCATTGCACGTTCCCAGACGCTGTCATTAAAGAAGAACAACTACATTGTTGCTGCCAGGAATTACGGTGCAAAGCCATTTTACCTGCTCTGGAGGCATATATTTCCTGAAGTTATGCCTGTTCTGCTTGTGCTTGTTATCGGAATATCCTCCCACGCAATCATAGCTGAAGCCGGCCTTGCCTTTCTGGGCCTTGGGGACCCCACTTCCAAGAGCTGGGGGATGATGCTTAATCATGCAACCGGGTTTCGTTCGATATATTTTACGCCTTACTGGCAATGGTGGCTCTTGCCTCCGTTGTTTATGCTCATTTTCCTCCTGCTCTGTCTTGCGTTCATAAGCAGGGATATGGAAAGGATACTTGATCCGAAATTAAAGATAAAGAAAGGGTTCTGACCATGAGTCTGCTTAAAATCAATGATCTTAAATGTCACTATCTAACCGACATTAATACTGTTAAGGCTGTTGACGGCATTTCTTTTGAAATTGAAGAAGGAGAAATTCTTGGCATCGTCGGAGAATCCGGAAGCGGCAAGACAACGGTTGCCCTCGGGATCATGGGGCTTTTACCGGAAAATACAGTCTTTTCCGGTGAAATTCTTTACAGAGATGAGCTAATCTCTTCTCTACCTGAATCCGGGATGGACAAATTCAGATGGAAGGATATCGCAATAGTTTTTCAAAACGGCCTGGAGGTTATGAATCCTGTTATGAAAGTAGGCGTTCAGGTAACGGAACCGATGATCAGGCATCTTGGTTTCAGCCCTGAAAAAGCCAGGAGTAAATGTGCTGATCTCTTCCGGACTGTCGGCCTTGATCCGAAATGGATGGATTCATATCCGCATCAGCTCTCAGGGGGTATGAGGCAGAGGGTTCTTCTGGCAATGGCTCTTTCATGCGATCCGAAATTACTGATTCTTGATGAAGTTACTTCTGCCCTTGACGCATTTACCCGAAAGGAGATCAGGGATCTTCTGGTTGACCTTCAGAAGAAGAACGGTTATACGATGTTAATGATCTCTCATGATATCACTTTTGTGTCTTCTGTGGCGTCCAGGATTGCTGTTATGTATTCAGGAAGGGTTGTTGAAACCGGACCTGTAAGGGATATTCTCGTATCTCCCCGTCACCCCTATACAAGGGGGCTTGTCCATTCGACGCCGGATATTTTCGTTTATAAAGATTTATGGGGAATTCCCGGGGACGTGCCGGCAGGGGACGAGTTTAAGGGATGTCCTTTCAGCCCGAGATGTACGCAAAAAATCGATATTTGCAATAAAACTTCTCCGGTCCTGATGCCTGTAGGAGGTGGGAGGGAAATTGCGTGTCATAGAGGTGGCATAGCAAGCCTTCTGGAAGCAAAGAACCTGAATTTCAGCTATCGTCTTCCAGATGGAGAATATCTCCAGGCGGTTGATAATGTTAATCTGGAAGTAAGAGAAGGAGAGGTTCTTGCAATTGTTGGTCAGACCGGTTCGGGCAAGTCAACCCTTGCACATATCCTTGCAAACGTAATAAGGCCCGAATCTGGAGACGTATTGTTTATGGACGGAAATATCAGTGGGGAAAATTATGGAAACAGGTTCAACGGCATTCAGATAGTATTTCAGGACCCGTTCAGTTCGACCAGCAACAGGTTTACCGTGCTTGATGCAATCAAAGAGCCTCTTTATATCAATAAGATCGGGTCCAATGGGGATAGGCTGCAAATGGTTAAAAATGCCCTTGAACTTGTTCGTCTTCCCACTAATGATAATTTCCTCGGAAAATATTGCGGTGAACTCAGCGGTGGGCAGAGGCAGAGGGTTGCACTTGCCAGAGCAATGGTTATGGAGCCAAAACTTCTTATTGCCGATGAGATAACTTCGGCCCTGGATGTTTCAACCTCTGCAAATGTATTGCGTCTTTTAAAGGGCCTTCAGAACAGGAGAGGGTTTGCAATGATATATATTTCACATGATCTCTCTATGACACTGAAGATTGCTGACAGAATAGCCGTTATGAATTCCGGAAAGATTGTAGAGATGGGGAATTCCCACGATGTGATGCTTTCACCTTCTGATGAGTATACAAAAAGGCTGGTGGGTTCAAGAATAGGACTGTGCTGTCATAATCATTAAGCCCTATGGATCTTGTTTTTACAATTCATATATCTGCACTGTTTATTTTTTGTCAATGAAAGGTGAGTTTCTGATATGTGATTTTCTGATATGTGAATTTCTGATAATTGTTCAAAAATCCCGTTTTGAAGGTTTTGTTTAGTTTGAAGGTTTGTTTAGTTTGAAGGTTTTGTTTAGTTTGAAGGTTTTGTTTAGTTTGAAGGTTTTGTTTAATATGAGTGCAATAATTATTAAAGAGCTAACAAAAAAATTCGGGGAATTTACTGCTGTAGACAGCGTCTCATTTTCGGTTGAGCCCGGAGAGCTTTTCGGACTTTTAGGCCCTAATGGTGCGGGAAAGACGACTATTCTCAATATGCTGACTATTCTTCTTCTTCCTACGGCAGGTGATGCTGAAATTGCAGGATATGACCTTAGGAGAGATCCTGGTGAGATCAGGAATAGTATCGGAATAATATTTCAGGATCCTTCGCTCGATATAGGACTTACCGGGAGGGAAAAATCTTGAATTTCACGATAAATTAAGGAAGGATGCCTATGACTTCAATCGTAGGAGGAATTCCGTCAACTTCAAAATGCTCTGTGGCATATTCGTATCCATCTGCTCTACTCAAAATATTGCAATATTTATGATTAATTCCCTGCCCTATTCTAACACTGTCTTTATTTTTAATATCAAAATACCCTGTTTTTCTACAAGCTACAGCACCAAAAAGAATTCCTTTGTATTTTCCTTTCGGAACAACCGCTTTAACAATATCTCCTGTTTGGAACCCAAAGAAACTCTTTTGTCTACTCAGATACCCTCTAGGAAATCCGTACTTATCAAGATTGGTTCTGCAATGTGATCCTCTGCCTTTTGCTTTGATGTGAAGTACTGAATTTGTTTTGAATATTATTTTATCTGGTGTTGAAGCACCAACACAAATTGCATCAAAATGATGATCTTTGGGTAGATTCAACCTGATTCTATTCATCTTCGTTTTTGCACCTGTCCCACATTCGACTTCAAGTCCCTTTTCTGTGAGTGTGTTGTAGACTTTCCATCGTGTAGCAGTTACGAGTGTAGCATCCCTCAGTGGTATTCTTGCTTGTTTTTGAATCTCAGGATACCCGAATTCTTCTGCTGTCATGGTTCCTTTTGCTTCATTGCAAGTCCTGCAGGCTAATGTCAAATTAGAAACTCTGCTCGTTCCATGTCTTGCTTTTGGTGTGATGTGTTCTATTTCAAGTGGAACATTTTCTGCTCCGCAATATGCGCATTTTCTCCCCCATTTTTCAAGCAAATATTCCCTAACTTCGTATCCCTGAAGTTCTCCCTGCTGATATTCAACACCTGAAATTTCAGGATTTTGCATTAGCTGGGTATCAAATTTGGCATTTTCATACGAAATATGAGTCAAAGGACATAACTTTTGCAGTTTAGCAACCCAATTTTGGATGTTGTCTACCCTGCTTTGCAGGGATGGAGGAAGCCAACCTTCTTTTCGTTTTCTGTTGTTGAATCTGGGTTTTCTATACCTGGTTTTTCGATTCTGATGGTCTGCGCCAGCAGTTATTTCTTCCGGAGGGCGGAGACTATATAAATGTTAGGATTTAAGCAGTTGAACAAAAATAAGAGCATGAAACACCAAACTGTCTAAAGCATATTATTCATGGCAAGCTCTCAGATACCTGGTTTTACGTCTCAAGTGCGTAACTAGAATAAGGAAAACCTGACTGAAAAGAAAAACACTGCCTATTATAAAAACTCCTGAATTAGGTTTCTGACCCTTATTTCAAAGTAAGGAAATACATTATTTTTTAACTAACTATTATATATTTAGGTATTATTTTATATTTAGCAAATAAATCTGATGAATATTTCATGAATATTTCATGAACCCCATTCAAGAACAAAAATCAACAGGAGCTATTCAAATGCAGTACAGCATGGGTATTGACGCAGGCGGGACATACACCGATTCGATCATCATCCGGGATTCCGATGGCAAGGTGATGGACTCGAACAAAGCTCTTACGACCTATCCAGACCTTCTTGCAGGAATTAAAAACTCCATTGATGGGCTGGATGAAAAATACTTAAAAGATGTGAAAATGGTATCAGTCTCTACAACTCTTGCTACAAACACAATTCTTGAACAAAATGGCTATCCTGTAGGTTTAATCCTTGTAGGGGATTACGAGATCCCGGAAAAAATGAATGCTGAGTTTTATACCGTGGTAAAAGGAGGGCACGACCACCACGGAGCTGAACTGTTTTCTCTTGATATGGAAGCAGTTGAGGCTTTTGTCGGAAAGGTAAAAGACCAGGTCTCGGCTTTTGCAGTTTCTTCATACTTTAGTATCCGGAACCCTGCACATGAGCTGGCAATCAAAACCCGCATTCAGGAACTTACGGGATTTCCTGTTGTGTGCGGGCACGAGCTTTCCCTTGACCTCGGAGCGTATGAAAGAGGGGTTACAGCCTACCTGAACGCTCAGCTAATCCCGATTGCAAGTCAGTTTATCCGTTCGATCCGGGAAGAGATCACACGCAGGGGAATGAACTCCAGGCTGCTCATGCTCAAATGCGACGGTTCTGTAGTGGGCATCAATGAAGCCCTTGAAAAGCCCATAGAATCGATCTTTTCAGGCCCTGCTGCAAGCCTTGTAGGGGCAGCTCACCTTTCAGGGCTCGGGACCTGTGCAGTCATAGATGTGGGCGGGACGAGTACGGATGTTTCCATGCTTGAAAACGGGCTTCCTGAACTCTGCTCGGAAGGGGCTGTGGTTGGGGGCTGGCAGACCAAAGTCAAGGCTATCCGTATGGAGACCTCGGCAATGGGAGGGGACAGCCACGTCTGGGTAAAGAGTATGAAAATCAATATAGGTCCAAGGAGAGTAATTCCACTCTGCGTTGCAGCTGTCAAATACCCTGGCTTTCTTGAAGTCCTGAGAAAAGGAAGAATCCCCGGAAACATGCACCTTGAAGAGAATGTGCAGCCCACAAAGTTTTTCATAAGGACAGGGGCAGAGGCTTCAAATCTTGGAAGTTTCGAGCAGGAACTATTTGACAGTATAGGAGATACCCCAACTTCACTTAACGATATCTTCTGGGAGACCCGGAAAACTCTGTCCCCCGGACTGCTTGATTCCCTGATAAGAAAACGCCTTATCCAGGCAATTGGCTTTACCCCGACTGACGCCCTGCATGTGCTTGGAGAATACCGGAGCTGGGATGTGGAAGCCTCAATTGCTGGGGCAAAACTTCTCGAACGCTACACTCAAACAGACTATATTGAACTCTGCAAGCGCATAAAAAGGGATGTTGCAAAAAACATGGCATTAAACCTGATGTCTTTTGTCTTAAAAGACGTCTCCTCCCAGGAAATTGAAAAAATTATTCTTTCCGATAGGTTTGCACAGTTCAGGATGAAGATACCTGTCGTGCTTATAGGAGGGCCCGTAGTCGCCTATACCGGGGAACTAAAACAGATTCTTGATGCTGACATTATAGTCCCTCAGTACTCGGAAGTAGGAAATGCCGTCGGAGCTGTTGTCGGAAAGGGCATAAAAAGGATTGAAATCCTTATCCAGAGTACCTATTCAAAAGATCGAAAAAGGCTTGTCCTCCTCTTTTCCACTCAGGGCAGGGTAACCTTCGGGAGCTATCCGGAAGCCCTGGAATATGCAGAATCCCTCGGAAGAAAACTTGTAATGGAATACATGACCGAGGCTGGTCTTGACAAAGGGCAGGTCCAGATTGAGATGAGTAGAAAAGATATTTCCCTGAGTGCGGCAGGCTCAATGCCCGTAGAATCAAAACTTGTTTTTGTCGGAGTCGGGATGCCGAAAGTCTGAGTTCCGGACAGTCTGAGTTCCGGACAGTCTCCGGAACATTTATATTTTCCCGCAATAATGCAGATATTGTGTCTTGGATTACAGTGATTCAAAAGTAAAGATAAAAATACAGATGAATAGAAGCTTTGAGTTTGGAACTGTTCTTAATCTCAAGATTTGCTTTTGAGCTCGAAATTTATTCTTTAGCTACTCGTTTAGGATTCTGATTCTAAGAAATAGTTTCAGGAGGAAACTAACTGGAATTAAGGTATTTCCTTGATTTGAGCAGGAAGCTATGGAATGAAAAATAAAATGACTTACGAATATACAAAAATGACTTACGAATGACTCAGAGATTAAATCATAAACGGGATCACAAAATGGCACCTTATGAGTGATCCGTAGATATTTAATATGTGTAACAGGAGTTAAAAAATGGCATACAGTCTAGGCATCGATGCAGGCGGGACATATACCGATTCCATATTACTCAGGAACTCGGATGGAAAGGTTGTCGACTCAAACAAGGCACTCACAACATATCCCGACCTTCTTGAAGGAATTACTAATTCTATTGACGGGCTTGACCAGGAAAAGCTGAAGCTTGTAACCATGGTTTCGGTTTCCACAACCCTTGCAACAAATACCATCCTTGAAAAGACAGGATATCCTGTAGGGCTTGTCCTTGTAGGAGATTATGAAATCCCTGCGGATTCTGAAATTGAAAACTGCATAATGGTGCAGGGAGGACACAACAGCTACGGAGATGAGGTCGCAGCCCTCGACCTTTCCACAGTTGAAAGCTTTGTACTGAGGCTAAAGGGCAAGGTCTCGGCGTTTGCAGTCTCTTCATATTTCAGCGTCCGCAACCCTGAGCATGAACTGCGCATAAAAGCCCTGATCCAGGAACTTACAGGGCTTCCTGTTGTCTGCGGGCATGAACTTGCTCAGTCCCTGGGAGCCTATGAAAGAGGGGTTACAGCTTACCTGAATGCTCAGCTCCTGCCCGTAGCAGAGGGTTTCCTGAAGACCGTCGTAGGCGAGATCGAAAGGAGAGGGCTTGAATCCAGAATTGCAATGCTCCGCTGTGACGGGTCTGTCGTAAGCATGCACGAAGCCATGAAAAAGCCCATAGAATCGGTCTTTTCCGGGCCTGCTGCAAGTCTTCTTGGGTCTTCCTACCTCTCAGGGCATGAGACTTGTGCTGTTATCGATGTTGGAGGGACAAGCACGGATGTCTCCCTTATCCATAAAGGACTTCCTTACCTCAGTGAAACCGGAGCTATTGTAGGAGGCTGGCAGACAAAAGTAAGGGCACTCAGGATGGAGACCTCGGCAATGGGAGGGGACAGCCATATCTGGGTCCAGGGCAGCAGGACAAACATAGGACCTCGAAGGGTTATTCCGCTCTGCAGGGCTGCTGTCCTCTACCCTTCGTTCATGAATACCCTGAAAAAGCGCTGGATTCCTGACAGGCTGAAAATGAATGAGCATATCCAGGCAACAAAATTCTTTGTAAGGACAAAACAAAAAGCTGTTGACCTGAGTCGGGAGGAAGAGGAGCTCCTTGCCCTTATAAGAAATGAACCGCTTTCCCTTAAAGACGTCTACTGGGACAGAAATATCCTTCCTTCTAAAAAAGTAATGGACTCCCTGATCCAGAAGCGGCTTGTCCAGGTTATTGGCTTTACCCCAACTGATGCTTTGCATGTCTTGGGGGAATATGCTGAATGGAATTCCGAAGCCTCGGAAATAGGGGCTACGCTGCTTGCAAACTTCACAGGAACCAGTAGGCAGGAGTTCTGTATAAACGTGAAGCAGCTTTTTGCCAGGAATATGGCAAGAGATCTTCTTTCCTTCCTTATGGAAGGAGTTGACAGGAATGAGATTGAGAAAATGCTCGAAGGCAAATTTTTCTCCCGCTTTAAGGTAGATATTCCTGTAGTACTTCTGGGAGGGCCGGTCAGAGCGTATGTGGATAACCTGAAAAACCTGGTTGATGCCGAAATAATTGTCCCGGAATACTCCGATGTAGGAAATGCGGTGGGAGCTCTTGTGGGAAAAGGGACAAAACGCGTTGAAATCATAGTCCGTACAACTTACAGTGAATCAAAGTATGACCTGAGGACAAAAGGGGTTTTTGTCTACACTCCTGTGGGAAGAAGGCATTTCGTCATAAGAAGTGAGGCTCTCGAGTTCGCTGAGGAGTTCGGAAGAAAGCTTGTTCTTGACTACATGGCTGAATCAGGGCTTTCTCCGGACCAGGTCACAATCACTGTAGAAAAGAAGGACATAAAGGTTCATACAGGCGATATTCCCCTTGAGACCAGGTTTATTTTCGAAGGAACCTCAAACTCAGATGTTTACGAGAAAGCGGTATCCGAGCATAAATAATTTTTACAAAGTTTTGATGAACCTTAAGGATAGACATGATCTCAGGACTGCAACTATGCAGAAGTGACTTCCATAGCTGATAATTGGACGTGAAAAGAGGGGAAAGTTCATAAATCTCCTGTACATTTGGAACATGAAATATTGGTTATACGCCTAATCCTAATAGTTCACCTGATACTGCAGAAAAATTTTAAATCATTTATAAATACTTTATTTGTGTATTGGTTGCCCAAACAATGGAAAATCGCACAACAGATGTATGAAATATAGATACTTAAAGGAGTTAACATGATCCCTAGAAAAGCATTTTTGACAAAAGGTACCGGGGTCCATAAGGACAGATTAGCATCTTTTGAACTCGCACTGAGGGCTGCAAAAATAGAAAAATACAATCTTGTGAGCGTCTCAAGTATTCTTCCTCCTAACTGTAAACTCGTACCTAAAGAAGAAGGCGTCTCAGAATTGAGACCCGGTGCCATTGTCCATTGTGTTCTTGCGAGGAACGATACTAACGAGCCGCACCGCCTGATGGCATCAGCCATAGGAACTGCTGTACCTGTGAATGAGGATAACTACGGCTACATTTCAGAACACCACTCGTTTGGAGAAGAAGAAGTAATTGCCGGGGAATATGCTGAAGATCTGGCCGCAACGATGCTGGCAACAACTCTCGGCATAGAGTTTGATGCGGAGATGGCCTGGCATGAGAGAGAACAGGTGTACAAGGCAAGCGGACACATTTTTGATACCTTCCATATGTGCCAGACCGCAAAAGGAGACAAGGACGGAAATTGGACTACAGTAGTGGCTGCTATGGTCTTTGTTACAAGTAAATGTTGAAAAACCCACAAGAAGATGAATATTAAAGAAGATGAATATTAAAAGAAATTTAAGAAAATAAATTTAGAAGAAATTAAGGATATAGAGTTAAAAATACTCTGTAGAGTTAAAAATACTCTGTTTTTAAAAAAGGATAAGGGGAAGAAAATCAAAGCTTCCCCGGTCTAAAGGGCATGTAAGGCTGGAAGAATCTTGCCCACATGTCCCTGAAATATTTTTCTGAAGCTCCTGGCCGGATTGGAGTGCTGTAACCAATAAGTGCAGCACCTGCAAGGATGAAGAGGCCCCCCTCAATTGTGTCTGGTTGCACAGTTTCTCCAAGGAGTATGCAGCAGAAACATATACTGCTCATCGGTTCAAGCATCCGAGAATATAGCTTTAATATATTGTTCCTTTGCCTCATCAAAGCGCTCAAGCTTGAAGAGGAACAGGCTGTAGTTGTAGCGGGTGTTAATGTCTTCGGGATCCAGTTCCAGGGCTTCTTGGTACATGGCTTCAGCCTGCCGGAACATTCCTAGCCGTTTCAACAGGTTGGCGTAATTGCAGAGCGTAGAGACGTGGCATGGGTCTATTTCAAGGGTCTTTTTGTACTGGATTTCAGCTTCATGATACCGCCCAAGCTCAAAAAGGAGCTGCCCGTAATTAGCCCTGGTATCCGCATCCTCGGGTTTCAACTTGAGGATAAGCCTGTACTGCATTGTCGCCTCCTCAGTCCGGCCGGATTCCGAGAGCAGGTTGCCGTAGTTGCAGAGAGCACTTATGTGACCGGGGCTTACCTTCAAAACCTCTTTATAATGAACTTCAGCTTCCTCAACCTTTCCTTCCTCCTTGAGGAAATTGGCGTAATTATAGTTGGCTGACACGTGCTCCGGCACCTGTTCAAGCACCTGTACGAAATGTTCTTCGGCTTCCTTTTTCCGCCCCAGTTCGGCAAGGAGGTTGGCATAGTTGCAGCGGGTGTTTGCATTTCCAGGGTCCAGTTCAAGCACTGTCCTGAACTCGCGTTCCGCTTCCTGCAGTTTCCCGAGCTCAAAAAAGAGATTTCCATAGTTGCAGTGGGTGCTGACATGCCCCGGCTCAAGTTCAAGAGCCCTCTTGTACCGGCTCTCTGCTTCAAGTTTCCGTCCAAGCTCGGCAAGGATAATTCCCTGGTTGCAGAGCGAGTTGACGTGTCCGGGATCAAGTTTCAGGGCTTCATCGAATTCCTAAAGAGCATTTTCCTTCCTCCCCATGAAATACGCAAGCACACCAGAAAGGAAATAAGCCTCAACCCGCTGTCCCCCTTCTCCCAGGAGGGCGCAGGCTTTCATGAACACGTATTCTTCCCTGAACATCCCCTTTGAGTCACATATCTTTGCGATGTTCAGGAGATAATCGGGAGAAATCCCGTTTTTCCTTGAAAACTGGACTGCAAATTCAACTCCTGCACCGGGTTCGTCCTCATTTTTCCTGACCGATTCCACAACGTCAAAAACAAGCTTATTGATCATGTCAAGGTCCATAAAAATCAATTCCCTCAAAAATAATTCCCTGAGAAAAAGCTTCAGCTTCCTCCTTATTTATCCACGGTTTTCAGCCGATAAATACTTTATTATATAATTCGGACTCAAGGAAAGAGTTTTCAAAAAAGTTGTCCTGAAATGCAGTATATTTTTCCGAGAAATCAAAAGAAGAAGAGGGAGAAGAATCGAGAAGTAAAAAAGAAGAAGTTAAAGAAGAAGTTAAAGAAGAAGTTAAAGAAGAAGTTAAAGAAGAAGTTAAAGAAGGAAAGAAGAAGCTGATTTTGAAAAGGGATAAAGGGGAAGAAAATCAAAGCTTCCCCGGTCTAAGAGGCATGTAAGGCTGGAAGAACCTTGCCCACATGTTCCTGAAATATGTTTCTGAAGCTCCTGGCCGGATCGGACCGTAACCAATAAGTGTGGCACCTGCAAGGATGAAGAGGCAGCCCCCAATTGTGTTTGGCTGCACAGGCTCTCCAAAGAGCATGCAGCAGAAACCGATACTGCTCACCGGCTCAAGCAGGGAGAGCACAGCTGCAGTCTGTGCCTTTATATGCACCACTCCTCTAAAGTACAGAATGGAGGCAAAAGCTGTAGCTATAACGCCTAAAGGTACCAGCAAATTCAGGTTTTCGAGCAGGATCGGTGCTGATACAGAGACCCCGAAAGGCAGGAGCAGTACGAGGCTTATTGCTGTTGACCAGAACATCTGTTCGACAGCCGAATAGGTTTCCTTCAGGTAGTTTATGGTCATGATCGAACAGCCGTAAGAAAGCCCGGAAAGCAGCCCAAAAAGGACTCCTATGATGTAGTTTCCATTTTCGGAACCTGGAATCCCGTAAAGAGTTGAAGGATTGACAGCAAGCAGTATACCCGAGATAGACAGGATAAGTGCAAGCATATCCCTAAAAGTTACTTGCTCTTTAAGGAGTAAAGGAGAGAGCAGGGTAACATATATTGGCGCTGTGTACAGGAGAAGCACAGCTACAGGAATGCCGGTATATTTGATTGAGGAAAAGTACGCAAACATCGTTACTGTGTTAAGAACTCCAAGTAAAAACATATAGAATTTTTTATGCTTCAGTCCAACTTTCTTTATCCCTCCAGATACCACAAGATACCCCAGAATGACCGCAAATCCGAAAAATAGCCGGTAAAACAGGATAGAACCTGCGTCCATACCTCTTATCTCTTTTACAAATATGCCTATCATCCCAAAAAGGATACAGGACGTGATAACTGCTGCAAATGGTTTGTTATTTTCTTTAATTGTTAGGGGCATGATTGCAAGATAAATATTAGATCCGGGATATATAACTATTTGAAAATAATTAATTATGATGGATTATTAAAGTTAAGATAGTTAAAAGAGGGTTACGGCAAGCAAATCAATGGAAAAATTATAAAGTAGAACGAGGGTAATTAAAAAGTAGAACAAGGGTAATTAAAAAGTAGAACAAGGGTAATTAAAAAGTAGAACAAGGGTAATTAAAAAGTAGAACAAGAGTAATTAAAAAGTAGAACAAGGGTAAACGAAAGAAAGAACGAAAGAACGAAATAAAGTCAAATTAAAAAAATATCTTTAACAGATTGAACAAATTAACCTGTGTCTTCACTTACTCTACAAAATAAATCATTTCATTGGGAGTGCGGGTCAGTTCGTTGCTTTCAATTCCTGATTGAATAAGTTTCTCTACTCTATCCCAGGTGTTTTTGCGGGTTGTTTTAATCCCCAGTACCCTTGATGTCTGGATAATCAGGTCTTCCATAGGGGTTGAGTACTGGTTGTTAAGGACAAAACGGACAGCCTCTTTTATTTCCTCATCGCAGATCCATTCAATCTTTGCATATGCATCAGCATCACGCCTGCGCAGGAGATATTCAGGTTCCGAGAGTGGCCAGTAAAATTCTCCTCTTGCCAGGATTTTTCCCGAATTTTCAGCCGATGACATGGAGTCAAGTACTCTCTGTTTGATTTTGCCGAGCATGCGGGAGAGTCCTGTATGGGATTTTATCCTCTGGAGTATTTCCTCTGAGTGAATAGGACCTTCGCATTCCACAATTCTTATAATTGCCTCCTCGATCTGCTCATCGGAAACTTCAGAAAAGTCTCCAGACTGCGGAAGTCTGGAGGAGAGGCAGGTTTTGTAGGGAGACACAAGAGCCTCCAGAGAATTCCCTTTCCCGGACAGTTTTTCATCTCCGTCTTTCATATTCTCGGGAGCATGAGGTTCGATGATTCCGGGATCTTTAGTCTCAAGCCCTGATTCTAAATCGGGTTTTGGTTCAGCTTCTGGATCGCTGCCGTACCCAGTTTCAGATTTAATTTCATATTTAACTTTAAGTTCAGATTCAGGCCCTGTTTCAGGTTCTATAGAGGGCTCCGGCTCAAAAGCGCCTTCAAGAACAGGTTTATCAAGAACAGGTTTAAGTCCTGATTTGATGCCGGGTTTTACTCCATATTCGGTGTCAGATCCAGCTCTAACTCCAGGTCCTGTTTCGAGTTCAGGTTCTATTTCAGTTTCGAGTTCTATTTCAGGTTCGAGTTCTATTTCAGGTTCGAGTTCTATTTCAGGTTCAGGACCTATTTCGGGTTCAGAACTCCATTCCGAATCGGGATAATCGTCGTCTTCAGGATCTTCAGGTTCAAAGAAGCCTCCTGAGCCGTAGATGTAAGCAAACTCGTTAATCTTTCTGCTTTTTCGTTTCTTTTCCGGACCTGCACTGAAATCGATCTCCGGGTAAGCCTGGAAGAAGTTTATTCTTTCAGATTCAGGCTCAGGAATGGGATCTGATCCTCCGTCAATATCCGTTTCGAAATTAGAGCGTGGGTCAACACTGAATTTAAGAAGCTTTGATTTCTTTAACCTTCTGACAGGTTCCTTTCTGGAGTTTTCGTCAGCGAGAGTAGCCATGGACTCGGCTTTTAAAGTCATTTCAGGAAGGAAGTCCGGCCCTGAATAGGTTGAAAATCCTCCTTCAAGCGTGGGGAAAGCAGCAGTAAAGGATTCTTCATCTTCTGCTTCGTCTTCATACTCCACCTCGTCTTCCAGTTCCTCTTCATCTGCTTCTTTTACTTCCTCTTCGTCTGCTTTTTCTTTTTCTTCATATGCCGCTTCAAAGGAAATCTGTGCAATAGACTTCTTTTCAGGTGAATCTTCGACCAGGTGCTCTATTTCAGATGAGTTTCCCGAAAGAAACTCGACTTCAGGGGAAACTTTTGTCGGGGATGCCGTTTCAAAGGGTCTTATTTCAGGCTCGTTAAAGTTTTTTACAGGCTCTTTAAAGGCTTTGCTTTCTAAAGGTGAAAACAGGCTTGCAGCAGGAACGGCTTTTACCTCATAAGTTCCGGCTATCTCATAAGTTGTGGCGATCTCATTAGTTTTGGCGGATTTTGCCCAGGCGGGAGGTTCGTTTATTATCACAACTTCGGGTTCAGGTTCGGATTTTGCCTGCAATTTTGCCTGTTTAACAGCTGCCTTTACGGTATCAAGCAGTTTTTCCCTGCACTCTTTTGGATGGAGGTACCAGTCCGTAGACCAGACCCTGTAGATTTTCCAGCCCAGCCCTCCGAGAACCTGCTGGCGCAGGCGGTCCCGGTCTCTTGCAACAGGAGAAGAATGGTAGCTTGCCCCATCACACTCGATCCCGAGCACGTACCTGCCCGGATGGCGGGGGTCAGGGACTGCAAGATCGAGCCTGTAGCCGGCACATCCTATCTGCCTGTGCACCTCACACCCGTTTTCAGTCAGGAAATCGGAGACCGCTTCTTCGAAAGGAGAATCAAGCTCCTGCCTGCCGCATGAAGGAGCCGGAAGGGTGCCGCTTTCAGCAAACTCAAGGAAGACTTTGAGGGCTTTGAGCCCGAAAGAGGAGTTTTCGTCAAGGGACAGGTCTCTTGAAGTAAAGTTGGAAAAGACAACGCACTTTTCCCTTGCCCTTGTGATAAGCACATTCAGGCGCCTTTCTCCTCCTTCCCGGTTAAGGGGGCCGAAGTTCAGGGAAAGTTTCCTGTTATTATCAAAACCGAAACCCACACTCAGAAGAATGACATCCCTCTCGTCGCCCTGGATGGTTTCGAGGTTCTTTACGAAGAAGTGTTCGCCCCTATCATTCCCTGAGTTAAGGTCAACGCCCGGGTTTGCTTTCAGGAGAACTTCGATCTCTTCTAGGATAGCCTCCTGCTGTTTTACATTGAAGGTGCCGACCCCCAGGCTTTTTCCAGGATACTTCTGGAAATGCTCGAACACTGCCCTGGCAACGGCTCTTGCCTCGATCCTGTTGGCTCCACTCTTGCCCCTGTCATAAGCCGCATCAGGGAGGTGAATGAACTTCAGCCCCAGGCTTTCATCTTTCTGCATTGGAGAGGGGTAAACATAGAGGCGGTTGTCGTAAAACTCCTGGTTTGAAATCGCAATAAGGGACTCATGCCGGCTCCTGTAGTGCCAGCGCAGTGTCTTTACCGGGAAGCTGCGCTTGCAGACATTCAGGATGCTTTCCATGTCCCCTGCGGAAGCATAGTCATCAGGCTCGCTATCAGGGGAATCGACAACAGTATCGAAGAAGTCGGTTGGAGGAAGCTGTTTTGAGTCTCCCATTACCACTACCTGTTTTCCGCGCAGGAGTGCGCCGACAGCATCTTCCGGCCTGACCTGGCTTGCCTCGTCAAAGATAATCACATCAAACCTTGTACTCCTCGGGTCCAGGTACTGCGCAATGGAAAGCGGGCTCATCAGGAAGCAGGGCTTTATTTTCTGTACAAGGCTGCCCGCCTTTTTCATAAGGGTACGTATAGGCATGTGCCCGCGTTTGCGGTTGAATTCGTTGAGCAGAATTCCGGCTTCGGAAGCTCTTGATGCTCCCGAGGTCAGCCTGGGGGCCTGCTCATAAGCAGAACAGACAATTCTCTTCCTATTCTCAAGCAGGACTTTTTTGTCAAGCTCGGTGAACTTGCTTATCTTGCCTTCATGAAGTTCCCTGATAAAAGCAGAGAGTTCCGGCTTTTCCCTGAAAGCCCTGTGCAGCATGCTTTCGGCATAGTTTCCCTCAAAAGCCGGGATCAGGTCTTCTGATTCTATTTTTCCGGCTTCTATGTCCTCCATCATGGGAGAAGCAAGCGTTTCAAGGCAAGCCTGCCTGTATCCAAGGTACTGGCTCCAGAACACGAGGGAAGAAGTCTCATCTTTCCATCTGGTTACACGGGACTTTAACTGGCTGAGCTTTACAGCTTCCATATCGTTTCCGAACATTTTCCCGAAATCTGCTCCTACAAGGGAGCCGAGTTCTTCCAGGGAGGAAACAAAAACCTGTTTTGCTGTCAGGACGTCGTTTATAGCGGACTCAAGAGCTGTTGCATTAATCCCGCCTTCTACCAGCCTGAATGATCTGTCAGTTAGAGTACCTTGCTTGAGATGCCTGCGGAAGGGGATCATCCACCTGCAGTGTTCTTCCAGGGAGGCGGGGTCGCTTTCAAGGCCCTTCCAGTACTCCCAGAAGAACTTTTTGCCAGTTATCTCAGCACCCTCAAGCTCCAGCCTGTGAGCCTTACACTCGGAAACGCAGGCGAGGTCGAGAAGGATTTTGCTGTCTTTTGAAGGCGCCCCTGAGATATAGCAGGCTGAAATCTCCTTTTTTAGTTTCCTGTACCTGGAATTTAAAATGCCGAACAACTTGCCGGATACTTCCTTAAACCCGGAGGGGTCAAAGTCAAAAACTGACAGGTGAAAAGTCCTGTCCACAAAGGTTTTCAGTTCCCGGTACTGCCTTATTTTTGAGACCAGGGCTTCAGCTTCGGATATTGAAGCCTCGGAGTCCCATTCAGGGTTCTGGAGTATTTTTTCAGGCAGGGGTTTTGATTTGCTTATCAGTTTTGCAGCTTCGGTTATGCCTGCAATATCTTGAAGTGTTTGGGGTTTTGAGGTTGCAGAGAGGTCGTTAAGGGTTTTTATTGACTTCTCAAGGTTTTCAAAAGCAAAAGTGCATTCATCTGCAATAGACCCGATTTCCCCCAGGTCAGAAGGCAGAATAAGCCCGGGCTCGCAGCCATACCAGGGATTCTTCCTGACAGGCCCGAGAGCAGGAAGCACCTGCCCCATTTTTTCCAGAACAGATTCAGCTTCCATCCAGGCTTTGGGTTCCCACGTATCAGAGCCCTGAAACTTAAAATGGGGTATTTTCAGGCCCTTTGACTCAAAGTAAATCCGGGTCTTTTCCTTTACCCCGTAAAGTGCATAGAGACTGGGATAGATATTTCCTGCCGGTTCCCTGAGTGTCTCTGCATACCCGTTGAGTTCCTGTTTAAGCTTTTCAAGTTCGTTAAGATCTCTCTCAGCGCTGATAGCAGGAGGAGCAGCCCGGTTAAGGGCTTTTTCCAGTTCCTCAAGCACGGCTTTTTTTCTGGTCTGGTGGCTGTGGACCTCGAGGCAGAGCTCTCCCAGCCCCGAATTATCAAGCCTGTTCTTTACAACCTGAAGGGCAGCCATCTTTTCGCTCACAAAGAGCACGCTTTTGCCCTGGGCAAGCAGTTCTGCAATTGTGTTTGCAATGGTCTGGGACTTTCCTGTGCCAGGCGGCCCTTCCACAACAAGGTTTTTTCCGGCTTTCACATCCTCAACGACTGCAATCTGCGAGGAGTCGGCATCCATTATATGGTAGGTATCTTTTGCCGAAAGCTTCAGGTCGACCTCCTCTTCCCGAAAGCCCTGAATCTCGCACTCAGAATCTTCAGGGTTGAAGACCTTCTGGATCAGTGGATGCTCTGCAGGAGACATGTCCTCAGGCCAGGTTGCAGGTTCCAGGTCTTTGTACATGACAAATTTCCTGAAGTTGAAAAGGTCAAGGCAGACTTCCGGAATGATCTTCCAGTCCGTTTTATCCAGGATTGCTCCGAGCACTGTCCTGAAGTATTCCTGTATCCCGAAAGCCTCCTCAGGCATTTCAAACTCAGGGACCTCGATCCCGAAATCTTTCATCTTTGCCTGAAGGGTAATAGAAGTGAAAATCTCGTCCCCGGTCCACTGGATGCTGAAGTTCCTGCCTTTTCCCATCCTTTTGAGTTCGACCGGGACCAGAACAAGTGGAGCCCTCGGGTTCTTTACCGAAGACTTGTTCTCACTCCACTGCAGAAAGCCCATTGCAAGATAGAGAACAGGATAACCCTGCTCTTCAAAAATAGAATTTGCCTGGTTATAAACGTAAAAAAGTTTCCGATCAAGAGTTTCGCTGTCGTCGGGGGTCTCAAGAAACGGTTCGAAACGGGAGTTATGGGGTTTATTCTTTTCTTCGGAAACAGGGATTTTTCCTATTGTTTTCAGAAGCTTGCTTTCATTTTCCGCATCATCATCTTCCCCATTTCCCCCATTTCCCCCATTTTCATTTTTCCCTCTTTTTCTGGGCCTGGTCTTTGCTGCCCTGAACTTCATTGATTTTTCCTGGAGAACAAAAAGGTCATAGACCTCCTCCGGGGTTCTGCCCGTAATTGAGATTGTCCTTCTCAGGGAAGGACGGTAATTGAGAAGGTTATTACGAAGAGATAGATCAAGCAAGTTTTGCCTTAGTGTTTCCAGTTCCTTAACTATGTCTACCATAAAATACCAGGTCCTTTTCAAATAAATCAATAAAATATATTTCTGATACAGATAAGAACACAGGATTTTTAATAAATTTTATAATGTTTTGCCGGAAAATAAGACTTCTGGACAGGGAGGAATTCTACTAAAAAGAAAACGAACTCCTCTTAAAGTCTCTTCAGGCTCTGAAATAATTCAATTCCGTAAATATGCTACTGTACAACATTAGTCACAGAGTATAAAATGTTTTTCTAAGAGGGTGTCTTAATATTAAATAATCCTTGTACCTTGATTATGGACCCGGATATTTTTAATTCGTCCGCTTGAGCGAGCTGAGCTCACTGCTAAAACCCATAGATTAGCCCTCTTAAGCGCAGCGAAAAGGGCAGCGTACTGCAGAGTCGCAACTCTGCTGGAACGGACCGCATACTGTTGCGATTACATCGCAACTCCCTGAAAATCTTCTATTTTCTGTGATCTCGAGGCGCGATTCGAGAGAGGCGAATTTTACCTTAGGCCTTGCTTTCTTTTTCCAGGCTCATAAGGAGAGAGCTTGCAAGAATAAGGACGCATCCGAGCAGGGTGGTCCTGGATACCGGGTCGTTTAAGATTAGATAGGCAAAAAAGATAGCACTTACGGGCTCAAGCAGGGAGATTATGCTCGCATTCTGGGCTTTTACATGCTCAAGCCCTGTGAAATAGAGAATGGAGCCGAGGGAGGTTATCATTACCCCGAGGAAGAGAAGGACAGGCAGGTTCTCAAGCAGGGCTGAGGGAGATATTTGCAGCATAAAGGGAAAAAGGATCACAAGGGTCACGCCTGTTGAGATAAAAAGCTGTTCCATGCCTGAATATTCGTCTCTGAGGTAACGGGAGGTTAAAATAATGCAGGCATAGAAAAAACCTGAGAAAAGTCCCATCAGCACACCGTAGAGATATCCTGATCCGGCTTCTGCCGTACCGGAAACAAGACTCTCCGGACCCACAACCACCACCACCCCTATAAGGGAGAGCGCAAGAGCAGCAAGGTTTTTTGTGCTGATTTTTTCTTTAAGGATGACAGGGGCAATCAGCAGGACATAAAGAGGAGCCGTATAAAGCAAAAGTACAGACATCGAGACGTTCGTAAAGTTTACAGCCGTGTAATAGGAAAGCATGACTCCGGCGTGCCAGGCCCCGAGCAACAAAAGGGCTTTTCTTTTTCCCCTTAGCTGTATCCCGGAGAGCTGTCCCGTGGCTGCCAGATAAACTGCAAGGGCAAGAAAACCTAAAAGGAGCTGGTAAAAAACAACAGGACCTGCAGCCATGTTTTTTATGTACAGGAAAAATATTCCTGCAAACCCATAGATGACTGATGCGGCAACTACCTGGGCACTTGCTTTTATATGCTTTGGCTCCATGATCTCTGCAAATAAGGGGTCTGCTTAAATAATACTTTCCCGAGCACACTGAAGATATTCCGGGACACCCACGACGATTACAAGGCGTACAGGGGAATCTATATGAAATTCTGCATATCTGGGGGGAGCGGGTGCATCATATCTTAATATCGCACAATTTTCTGGCAGGATGTGTCAGTCTTCCTGCATTCTTCCCTTTTCACTTCTTCTTCCCTTTTTCCCGATTCTTTTCCTCAAAAACCCGCTCAGCAAACTTTTTCGGCCTCAGTCTGAGTAACTTTATTCTTCACGCCAAGTACCCTTACAACAACCATGCTGATCTCAAAAAAGATTATCATGGGCACTGCAACCATGACCTGGCTGAGTATGTCAGGAGGGGTAATTACAGCTCCTATCACCAGGAAGACGATATAAATATGCTTGCGGTAGGTCACAAGGGTACTGTACTGTATAAAGCCGTTCCTGGTCAGGAAGGTGAGTACTATAGGAAGTTCGAATATCAGCCCGAAAAGAGCTGTGCCTGCAGCTGCAAACGAAATGAACTTGAAGATCGAGTAGGTAGCAGTTACCCCTGAACCTGCTGCGTTCAGGTAAAGATAGTCCAGAAAGAGGGGAAGCATGAAGAAGTAAGCATACGAAGCCCCGAGGGCAAACATTACGAGAGCAGCCGCACTCAGGAGTACAAACTGGTTTTTTCCGACCTGTATCGGATTTCTGATCGAAAAACGCCTCGATACAGCCCGGTAAGCATAGAATGCAATCACAGGAATGGCAAAGAGCAGCCCTACTATAAATGAGAGCTTGAGCTTCAGCATCATTACTTCAAGAGGGGATATGTACACCAGCTTTGCACCCTCAGGCAGGAGGTCCTCTTTCATTCTCTCAATCAGCGGACCTGTAAACTGGAACGAAAGAGCAACGCCTGCAAAAAGGACTGCAGCAACTACAATCAATTTCTTTCGCAGGGTCAGCAGGATTACACTTAAGTTTTCAATTGCTTCAGACATATGGAGTACCTATCCGGCAAATAAAATGAACTGGTTATCATTCAGGAACTTACTATTCCGTTATATGTTTTTTATGTTTGGGATAGAAAATGCAAGATTCCAGATCAAAGCATAATATTTCAAGCTTTGTGTTTTTAGACAATATTAAACACGGCAACGGATCATGGGGATATCCGAATAAATACTGTAAATATTGATGACGGGGATCATGGGGATATCTGAATAAATACTGTAAATATTGATGACGGGGATCATGGGGATATCCGAATAAATACTGTAAATATTGATGACGGTAAATATATATCATGGATATATGGTTTTAGAGTATCCCTACTTCAGAATATCCAGAGCATGCGGGATATCATCGAGGTCTGGGATATAAGTGTAATCAGATGTTCCGATATTAATATATTTATTAAAATGCAGTGTAAGACAGAGAAAACATATCGCAAACTCAACAGAAAAATAGATAATACAGATAAAAACCATGACCTCTCATAATACCGGAAACCAGCTCCCTGATACAGGAAACAAAATTAACGGAAACGCTTGTTCTTCCGGAGTTCCCGGGGATATAGAAGAACCCCTTATGGCTCACCTGTATGAGTTCAGGAACCGGCTTGCTGTAGTCTTTGTCTGGCTCTTTCTGGCTATGCTGGTCGCATACCCCTTCTCTGAAAAAGGGATGATGCTTGTCTGGAAAGAATTCATAAGCTCGGGACTGGATATGGCAGTATATTCGCCTCTTGAATGGATCTTTGCCCGCCTCAAGCTCTGCCTGGTCTTTGCACTTGCAGTATCAATTCCGCAATTATTCTATCAGCTCTACAGGTTTGCAGGGAAAGGGCTTTATCCGCATGAGAAGCGCTTTTTCTTGAAAGTTGTCCCTGTATCTTTCCTCCTGTTTATCCTGGGAGCTGCCCTGGGCTACTTCATTGTCCTGCCTGTGATGTTCAGGTACGTTATCTTTTACTCAGGGGATGTGGCTTCAGCCCAGCTTTCCGTGCAAAACACCTTCTCAGCCGTGACCACAATACTTGCAGGCTTCGGAATTGTGTTCCAGGCTCCCCTTCTTGTAATATTTGCCGTGAAAATGGGGCTTGTAAAGTATCAAACCCTCAAGAAACAGCGTATACTGGTCTATAGCGCAATTGTAACGCTATCCCTATTCCTTTCGCCGGACCCGACTTTCATTGCCCAGATATTGGTCGCGCTTCTGCTTGTAGTCCTCTTTGAGTTCAGCCTGCTACTGGTCAGGTTGTTTTAAGGCAAGTTTGGGAATTTAACGTAGTCTGTCAGGTCAAAAAAGCATAAATATAAAAAATAAACAGACAGTTGATTCCGCGTAAAACCTGCCTTCCCTGCTTGTTGCAAGAATTTTTATATTTGATCGTCGATAATAGCCGACAATGATAGGTTCCACTGAAGTGCTTGCAATCCTGATCGCTGCGCTTTTTCTCTTTGGGCCAAGGAAGCTCCCCGAACTTGCCCGGTCTCTCGGAAGTGCGGTAGGAGAATTCAAGAAAGCACAGAGAGCCGCTGAACTGGAGCTCACGACCTTCGATTCATATACCCGGAAAACAGAATCTGGGGCTGTTTCCGGGGTAAAAGAGGACGAAAAGGATATAAAATATGAAGCCCCGAAAACTAAAATCGGGACAGACCAGAGCCTTAAAAATTCACTGGAAGCCAGATCTTCCATTCCAGATATAGAAAATCACGAAGCTTCCGGTACCAATGGAAAAATCCTGGAATAATAAAGCTTACTGTATATGGGTTCAAAGCTTCAGTTATTGATTAGAAACAAAAATAGCATGAGTTCTTAAGAGTTAACATAATAAACAAGTAAATATACAACTAAATAAATAACTAATTTAATAAATAAATACATAAATAACTAAATAACTAAATAACTAAATATATAAAAATACGACAAATAATAAATATAAAATAAAAGGTTTATATAGTAGAAGTAAATCCTCATTCTCTGCTAAACAGCAGTTTTTCAGAATAATTTTTGTTCTACTAAAAGTATTATAATCTACTTAATTTACTGATAAACTTAAAAACACCAGAAAAAAGGTAAAGATTCGAGGTATAGATATGTTTGGCGGGGTAGGTCCCACAGAACTGATACTTATATTAGCAGTAGTTATGCTCCTGTTTGGGGCAAGCAAACTCCCTGAACTTGCACGGTCCATGGGAAGTTCGGTGGGAGAATTCAAAAAAGCCCAGAAAGAATCCGAACAGAACCTGAAGGATTTTGAGAAATCCTTAAAGGAACCCGTAGCTCCAAAGACCAAGGTACAGGAAACTGCTGAGAAGCTTGGGCTTGACATAAAAGGCAAGACTGACGACCAGCTGCTTGAAGAGATCCAGAGATCCGCAGAGAAGCCAAAAGAGGTCTCAGAACCCTGAAAGCGCCCGAAAAGTAAAATTTTCTTTTTTCATATTATTTCATTTTTTAATTTTATTTCTCGGAATTTCTTTTTATTGTCGTTCTAACTATGTGGTATCTATAAGGCATCCGTGTTAAAGATCAAAGGTAATCCGGAGGTCCCCTGTGACAGAGTTGATCAGTGAAGTTGATAGAGATGATAACTTTCTTGGACTGCGCCCGAGGGAGGACTTTTACTCGGGAAATCACGTCCACAGGGCCTCCCATCTAATCCTGCTGAATCCAGAAAACAAAATGCTTATCCAGAAAAGGGCATCTCAAAAGAAATGGTATCCGAACCGTTACACATACTCCGTAAGCGGTACTGTCGCAGACGAGTCCTACGAAGCCTGCATTGCGCGGGAGATGCTTGAGGAAATAGGAATCTCAGTCCCTTTCGGAAAATTGTTCAAAATTCCCTGCATCTTCGAAAACAAAGGAGCCTACCATACGGTATTTTCAGGCAGATGTTCGGAAGAAACAGCAAGCCTTATCCGGCATGACCCTGAGGAAGCCGTTTCAGTTGAGTGGGTGGAACTTGAAGACCTGCACAGGGCTGTTAAAATCGAACCTGGCAAATATACACCTTCCCTGAGGGCAGGGATAATAAAAATCTTTGAAGAAGGGTGCGGAAAATACCTTTTCTGACATTTAAGAGGACTAAAAAAGGAGTGACGGCTCCCGCCAATGAATTGGCAGGCATCTAAGGGATTGCACCTATGCTATACCGCCCTAGAGCAAATAATGTTTGTCTCGCCAACACCGTTCA
>NZ_JJOV01000025.1:0-41484 GCF_000979385.1 Methanosarcina sp. 2.H.A.1B.4 | reverse complement strand
AGAAAGAAGTTTGCAGAATCAATAACAGCAGAACGTGAGGAAGTTGACGCTTATATCCCACGAAGCTGAAGACTTCGGGGTTTTACGCTCCTTCCCATAAATCCGCCTTTGATTTTATTGACCAATATGTCGATGAGGAAGTAATTTATCCTGCCGCAACGGAGCCTGAAAAGACCCCAATGCATCAAGATTTAATCAGTAGCCTGGAACCGATAAATTCCCGTTGTATTTATTCTGTAGCCTAAAATGTTTCCATGCTCCAAAAACCAAATGCTGCAAGGGTAATAGAGTAATTGCTCAAAAATTCAAAGATCCAACGTAAGGGGATTCATACTCATTTAAAGAATTTGGATAAAGGTGAAATACTCTGAAAGTATGGAGCTCAAGAACTCCCGTCTTCTTCTTTAATTTATAATCCAAAATATGCGGCATCATAGTATAAAAGAAAAGAAAAATGATGTCGCCGTTAACTTAAATTGTAGCGAACGTTCTCACTGAAAAATGAAAAATATTATTGGAAGAGGAGCCTGAAGATTACACCAAAAAAATATCAAAAGACGTATTATAAGGAGAATTCCTTCTGAATATAATTTCCAAAATTATATCGTTGGCAGGAATAATTCAAACAACAAAAACGGAATTCAAACAATAAAAACAGTAAATTAGTGAGTGGGAAAACATAGAGGAGGCTAAAATGAAAACTAAAAGAAATATAGCAATTTGTCTTGGATCTTTACTGATTTTGATGGGCATGTTTGCATCTACTGCAGCTGCAGAAGAAATAACATTGGGCCTTTCGGTTTCACCGGAAAATCTGGTGATCGGAACGAATGCCAAATGGACGTCAGTAGTTTTCCATGTGGAAGATTATAACGCGGATTATAAGGCTGGTGACATCAATCCTGGATCCATCACCCTAACAATCACTGACAGCGCAGGTAATTCTAAACCCATCACTGCAGGTGAGTACGATCGGAGTGAGATAACAGATGCGGATGGGGATGGTCTCGAAGAACTTGTTTTGATCTATCTGGCATCAGATCTGCTAGACACAGATTATCTCACTCTTGATGGCAACGGCTTGCAATTTGAAGCAGCTGGATCAGTCGGCGAAGAAGACACCTTCAGGGCAAGTGGTTTTGCCAAAACAATGATGATAGGTGATAAAGCAGGAGAAAAGTCAAAAAGACCTGCTGATAAAGGATCCGGAAGTGGAGGATCTGGAGGTAACGGACCTGGAAGTGGAGGATCTGGAGGTAACGGACCTGGAAGTGGAGGATCCGGAGGTAAAGGAAAGTAAAACTTAAGCCAGAGGAATTTTTCATTTTTGACAAATTTAGGGCAGGATTTGAGAAAATTTTAAGCTCAAGTCCTGCCTCAAAAATATAAAAAACGTATACTTTTTTTATTCAGTTTCGTAGAATTCAGCCCTTTATCGGTCAGGATTTGGCTTTCCTCGTAGACTCCCTGTCAAAGAAAATATTCTTCCCCTTAACGCTCAGCGGGAGCCCCATTGCCACATCCGCATCGATCATCTCAAAATAACAGGCTGCAGCCCCTGCCGAATAGAGGACACGGTTGTCGATGCAGAGGTCTTTTGCTTTTGCGGCAGCCGAGCCCACGGCAATCCCGAGGTCAAGGTACTTGATCATGCACTGAGGACCGAGAAACTCTTTCTGCACCTTTTCGTGTTCAAGCATCTTTTCAGAGAAATCCATCATTCGGAATAAGACCTTTTCAGAGAAATCCATCATTCGGAATGAGAGTCTAATCCCGGTTTCAAAAGGTAGATTCAAAAAAAGTAATCATGATGCCCGGATTTCGGGACAGACTGTCAGATTACTCCCGGGCATCAAAAACGATCTGATTTCGCGGATTTTAAATAGTTTCGTACTTTTTCAGGATATCCTCGAAGGCTTCCGCAACAACACCGAGCTTTTCCTTTCCGACCCCGAAGGTGCTGAGCTTGAAATACTTTGTCAGCCCGGACTTGATGCCGTGGATGTTGCGGCTCTTCAATTCCTTGTATAGGAAGTACCTGCCGTTCTTTACCTTCTGGGATATCTCGTAGAAACCCGGTGCTTCGAAGAACATAAGGTCGTGAGAATGGGGTTTCTGTCCGCGCTGGATAAAGCCCAGATCCTCAAGCTTTGCAGAGAACCAGCGGGCGTTTTCGACTTCCTGGTCCCAGTTCCGGACGCGCTTTACAACTTCGGGGAAAGATGCCATCAGGGTCATAACCGTAGCCCCGCGGGCAGTGCACCCGAGAAGTTCGACTTCCTTTGCCTTATTGTACTCGGACTTCCTGAACACTATCGGAGCATACTCTTCACTTACCCCGAGCACTCCAACCGGCCCGGACGCTGCCATGGACTTGTGCCCGCTGCCCACAATGAAGTCAGCCCCGATTTCTTTTGCGGAAACAGGCATCCTTCCAACACAGTAAGCCCCGTTCAGGAGGAGAGGAACATCGTATTCGTGGCAGACGGACGCTATCTTTCCGGCATCCGGGATGTTTCCGTAGCTCCCGTCAGGATATGTTACAAGGGCAAGAGCTGGAGGTTTTCCACTTTCTTTTATGACTTCTTCAATTGCAGTGCCGTAACCTTCCGGATCCATGCGATATTCGGGGCTGCCTGCATGTGGTACGGCTTTGATATTCAAGCCGGCTCTTTCAGCTGCAACGTAAGAGGAGTAGTGGGCAAGCCCGTCAAGCACGATCCAGTCCCCGGGCTTTCCCATAGAGTGCATAACTGCAAACTTGGACTCTCTTGCCCCGTTTGTGACCCTTGCCTCATCACAACCCAGGAACTCTGGAAGAGCCTGGTGTACGAAATCATGAATAGGGGGTTTTTTGATCTGGTCCAGAACCCCTCCACAGAAGTCGCAGACAGAGTAACCGTCTCCCCATTCAACAAGAGTCTGCCTGGCAGCCTCGGTCAAAAGCCCGCCAGTCTGAAGAGGGTCAATATTTATGCTGCCAAGGGTTTCTCGCTTTATGAAACCAAACTTCTGTAAATATGAGTCGTCAAGTGTCATATTATGTATACCTCAGTGATAACTGTAAATTTATGATTTAACCTGCTTAGAGCTCTACGTACCAGTGGTATTATCACGAATTAATAAAAATGTATTCCAGAAATAGCTATAAAAAGGACAGTGAACTACCGTAGAAGTAAAATTCCGTAGAAGAAGACTGCCATAGAAGTGTTAGGCGAATTTCATTTATATAAAAGCGTAAAATGAAAAAGGAAATACTATCCAAAAACCTTTACCTGAAAGTACAGAGCAGGAAAGGGTTCCTGATAAAGAAAAAGGAGCAAAACGTCTATTAAAGAGACGTCCTGCAGTCATAGGCTTCAGGCATTTACTGCCTTGCCGAAGACCTCAATAAACTCATCGCACTGAGCAACAATTATTGCTGCCGTTTCCTTTAAGATCAGAATCGGGTCCGTACCATCGGTTTTGATGTAAAGGATAGGATCACTGATGCTCACGTGTTTCATATCGTAAAAAGCTGCTTCAACCCTTTCATCTTTAATCAGGAGGTCCTTGAGAAGATTGAGAAGGGTATGAGTTTCGCCTCTGAACTCGACTTCGAGCTCGTTATTTGTTTTGTTAATGATGTTCAGTTCCATTGGTGACCACCTGTAAATGGTGAATAATATAGCCTGCTATAAACAGCCTGCCATAAAATACATAATTTATCATAAAATGTCGAAACCTGCATAAAGTAAGATAGGGAAAGAGAAATTTACCTTATTCCTTTCCCGTACTCGGTTGAAATCTTACGGGTTTCAGTCATATTGCAGACAGGGCATTTAAGCTTTTTCCCTTCCAGCACAAGTTCCCCTCTGCAGTTTGAACAGTAAGCTTTTACAACTCCAAGGGAATCTTCGGCTGTGGTAAGGCGCATTCTGTCAACTTCAATGACTTTGGCTCTTATAAGATCAGACGGTCTGAACTCATCTAACAGTCTCTTGACATAGGCATCCCTTACATTTGAAACGTGGACATCTCCGGGCCTTGAGCTGACAATTTCCCTGTTTTCTTTTCCTTCAATTGCTGCAACTTCCACCATTGCCCCGGACTCGCGGACGTCAGTGATCCTGCCGTAAATTATGTTTCCTACTTTAAGGAGATTTGGAGTAAGAGTATTTGGCTTAACCAGGACCACTCTGGCTTTTCGGTCAATGAGTACATTGCCTGTAGCAGTAGAATAAATATCTCCAGCAATTACCGCTGTTCCTTCGCCTGGTTTGAATTCCTCTGTAGTTCCGACAAGTTCTCCCGGAAGAACAAAACCTCCTTTTTCAAGGTCTTCTTCAGATCTCACGGCTTCTTCGACAGGAGGCCTGGATCCTGACATTTCCTTCCTATCTCGGGGAGTTTTCTTAGGATATGGGAACCTTCTCTTTTTGTTAGGGTCGCCTTTGAACTGATCTGTGGGCTGGTCTCTAGACTGACCCTTGAACTGATCCCTGGGCTGACCTCTGGATTGGCCCCTGGGTTGACCTCTAAACTGGTCCCTTGCCGGACCCTTGAACTGATCCCTGGACTGGGTTCGGGGCTGGCTTTTAAACTTGTCCCGGGACTGCTCCCTTTGAGGGCTCCTTGACGGGTCCCTTGACTGGTCACTTGACTGGTCCCTTGACTGATCCCTGCTTTCTGCAGTTGCAGGGACCGATTTATCAGCAATCGTCTTTCCTTCACCAGGACCTGTTAATTTTTTCCTAGTAGTTTTATTTTTTCGGATTCTAATCATGATCCCTCATTCGAATTATCGCTATTAGTGGATAGATAAGTCGTTTTAATGGTTTTTCAGTAATCTTTAGAGAGTTTTCTTTATAGAGTTTTTGGCGGCAATTGAACTCATAGAGAACTCATCTTCGGGAGGAATAGGAGTAATTTCCTTTCTTAATATCTTCAAGTTAATTCTTCCCTTGCAGCATGGCATACATTTCAATACATACAAATTAGATTATTGTAAAGTACCCCAGCTTATTTATTTCAGATTATCTGTCCCAAAGTATCTGTCTACGCCATGGATTTGTTCTATGTATTACGGATTTATTCTTAACACCATGACCTGTTCTCTATACAATACTCTATACAATAGAGTTATTAATTCCGCCTTTTAAAATGAAATCTGAAGATGTAAAGCTGTAAAACATGAGGCCTTAAATGGCTCCTGAACACAGGCTTTATTCATGAACAGCAACCCTGTAAATCTCTACCTCAATAATTTCTCTTTCTTTTTGATGGAAATCGAAAGTCCTTTTTAGAGGGAATTTCGCAACGTAAGAGTGTGTAATGACCGCAGGCTTAATGAACTTTTGGATAAAAGCAAGGCTTCCGCGGTTGTGGATGGAATATATTACCTCACTTGTTCTTAATGCTGACGAAAGAAAGGGTCTGTCCCTGCCTTTAACTCTTGCCCCGAATGGAGGGTTCATAAGTGTGGTTTTTACATGCCCTGAGACTTCCGTAATATCGGAGCAAACGAACTCCACCTCCACTCCAAGTTTTTCGGCATTTTTTTTTGCAACCTCAAGCGCCTTCGGGTCCGTATCATATCCCACGACCTCCCTGGCTCCCAGAAGTTTTGCCCCTATTGCAAGAATACCGGTACCACAGCCCAGGTCCTGGACTGATTCTTCAAGGTCTCCCTGCATATAAGCAAAATGGAGTATTTCCGCAGCAAGGGGAGAAGGAGTCTGGTATTGTTCCAGATCAAGTTCGGGATCGGAAAAACCTTCGACTTCTTCAAGCAGCATTTCAAGTTTTCTCTGTTTCATATCTTTTGTTTTCTTCTCTGTTTTATATCTGGCAAAAAGTTATACAGGCATTTGGTAAAAGGTTATACAGGTTCCTCGGTAATTTCATCCAGCACAAGCTTTTCCCATTCACGTTCTCCAAGCACGATCTCAAACTCCTGTGGGGTCAGCATAGGGGAAGGAAAACGTCCCACTTCATCCACAGCAAGCCTGGGACAGGCGGTGTTTACGAAAGCGTCTACCTTGAACTGAAGCAGCTGATCAGGAGTTACGAGATCGATAAGGATCAGGTGTGCTTCTTTTCCATGTTTCCTTGCAAGTTCTTTGAGAGAAGAAGCAAGTTCTATCCTCTTCTGCCCATTTTTGCTTGAGACAATGATCCCGAAAACCTGCGCATCCAGAGACTTTGCAATTACCGCACTCCGCTGGCGGAGAACCTTTGAAGGGTTAACCTCGCGGACTTCACCGGAAAAGGGATCAGCTGCAAGGACACGTTTTTTTGTGGAAAGGGATACCCCGAGGGGATGGAAATCCCCACTTCCGATATAAAGGTACTCATCACAATCTTCATCCCTCGCTGCCGAAAAATTGCAGCCGAGCACCTGCCCTGCATAGGCAATCCTGGAGTCACCACGTCCGATAACACAGGTTTTTCCCAGTTTTTCAAGCACACTGCATGCATCCGGAAGCTTATGGACATGCTGGACAGTGGTGATCAGACCTATTCTCTCTCCTTTAAGTTCCCGGACAGCCTTCTCAACAACAGGCCGGACATCAATTGAGGAGCGGGTTTCGATAAAGTACACTTTATCTGAAAGCTTGACATCTTCCAGTTCCGCATGCCCGAAGTGGAAAAGAATATCAACATGATCAAGGAGAGTCCGATCAAGGTCACATGCCCCAAAACAGGGGTCTCCTGAGATGAGAACCTCAGCTCCGGTAGCCTCCTCAACGGCTTTTGCAAGTTTCGGACCTTTGCGTTTCAGCCCTTCAGGAAACTGAAAGCCCACAAGCTTTGCTTTCGTATCCTTAATTACGCTGATTATATAGTCAGGCCTTAAATCGAATGCTTCACTGATCCCCAAAGACATCCTTTATCTCCACGCCTTTCTCACTAACATCAATTGTGACGAGAACCTTGGGTTTAAATCCGAGTTCCTTTAGCTTAAGATAGCCGTCTCCGCGCCCTATAACGGAAATTACATCTTTTACTTCGACGCCCATATTTTGTAACGCTCTTACAAGTGCAAGAAGAGTTCCACCCGTACTGATAACGTCGTCAACGATAATTATTCTGTCTCCCTTTTTGAGCCCATTTATATAGAGGACACCTTTCGAATAGCCTGTGCTCTGGGAGAGTTCCACTTCTCCTTCAAGGAAGTAAGGGCGCTTCCGGACGATGGTAAGAGAGATTCCGGTTTTAAGGGAGAGGGCATTTGCAACCGGGATGCCCATAGCTTCCACAGTCAGGATAGTGTCAACGTTCATATCTGCTATCTCTGCGATGTAATCGGAAATCTCTTCTACCATATGGGGATCGATGGAAGGTACACCATCAGAAATAGGATGGATAAAATAGTTATATTCCCCTCGCTTTATCACAGGGGAGTTAATTAGTGAATCTTTCAGTCTTTCAAGCATGGTTTTAACCTTTTTTGGCTGTCTCAATATTCCGGGAAGTAAAAAACCCTGAAATAATATCCTGCTCCCTTGAGGATACTGCCCCCCGAAGCGGATACGGATATACAAACACGCTACCGGGAAAGATAAATCAATTTCAGGAAACATTGAAGTACTTGATATAACTTTGGTTTTCCAGTTCCATTTACATCCGGGATGCAGGAGAATTTGTAATAAATAGTTATGTCAGTATTAATAAATTTAAGGATAATAAAGGTAAAGAATTCTGGAAAAAATAAGAGAGCTATAAAAAAGAATAGTTTGACTGTGGAAAAACGAAGACGGAAAAAGAAAAAACAAACATGAAATTATTCAAATAACAAGCACAAAGAAAAGAAAGTACCTTTCAAATTACGTATCTTCATACCAAAGAAAAAAAAGCAAAAAAAAAGCAAAAAGAAAAAGGGTTAAAAAACCCGTTAAAAGCTCTCAACTATAAAATATCAGGCTTTCATTCAGGCTTTCATTCAGGCTTTAGATTTATTCATCCATCTGCCGATGCCAGGAAACCCGTTTCTTGAGGGATTGACATTTCCTGCCGGGTTGAGCAGCCCAAGAACAACATAGGGATTGGCACCCGCCTGTTTCATTTCGCTCAGGGTACCCTCATCAATGTCAATGACTGCGATTTCCGTAACAAGTCCTTCCTTATCCCAGTTTTTCCTGTCCATAAGACAGAGATCTCTCAGATATTTAGAAACCCAGGCAGGATCATCTTCTTTTGCCCCACATTCCGCACTCAACGCATCAAAGTCAAACCCGAGTACCACTGCCTGCATAGTTCCGGCGTTTTTATCCGTAACCACGAAGATTCCGGCAGGAGAGCCACCAATGGCTTCTATTTCTTCGGCTGTCAGCGCAGATACCCAGACCCCTCCTTTTCCAGGAGATGCATCCCAGCGCTTTACAAAAACATCTTCTTTACACCAGTTGGGGCAGGAGAAAACCGTATAACTTACCCCTTCTTCAAGCGGGTAATTCTCTTCCATCCAGTTTGCAAGTACATAACCGCTGGAAACCCCGGGACAGAAGTGGTTGTGCAATTCCAGGCACTGCATCAGTTCATAATCTAAACTCCCGGTAGCCCAGCCGTTAGAGATTGTAAGGATGGCAAATTCACGCCCATCAAAAACCTTTGAGCCTACTTTTTCATTCCAGGCTGCTACGGACTCCGGGCTTTCGGAAAGGGCATCAAAGTTTATATTTTCCGTTACCTGGTAGCTGACCTTATTTTCATCTCCATATGAAACCTCGATAAAAGTACAGTCTCCACTGGATTTGTCAAAGAAAGCAAACCAGAGAGGGGCATTCCTTGCGTTCTGGACTATAAGCAGGTTCTTTGTGTACAGTAACTCCCTTCCATAAAACTCCGAATAGAAATCGTCCAGAAAAACATAAGACTCCGCAGGAGAACCGATGTCCGTGATTATAAGGGTGTCTTCAGGTCCGATGTCTCCGAGGCTTTCTTCGGCTGCGGCAAAAACCCGAGTCATCAACTCCTGGTTATCGGCTTCAGCTGCCATCCCTTGAATAGAACCAAGGGAGAAAACAAGTATTGTAAGTAAAACAAAATCTATGATTTTTGTTTTGATTTTCCTGTTAGCAATTACACTTCTTCCAATCATGCTTTTTCCTCTACTACCCGTTAATAAGTTATTTAATCGGGAAAAATAATGGCATTTACCACAGAATTAAACTTAAAAATTAAGACAAAATTCCAATTTTATGTTTTTTAGTGTTACAAAAGAAGAAAAAAGGGTACATAAAACTTTCGAATTATGTTAACATTGAAGACCATATAAGTAGAAAAAAGAGAAAGAAAAGGAATTTGCGGGAAAAAGAAAAGAGAGAAAAAAGTTAAAAAGAAAATTTAGGGGAAAGAAAAGAGAGAAAAAAGTTAAAAAGAAAATTTAGGGGAAAGAAAAGAAAGAAAAAAAGTTAAAATGGAAAATTGAAAAATCAGAATACGGTGTCAAAAAGTCCGACTACGAACTCTGCCAGTTCCCTGCTTTTCTCTGTTGAGGTCATCAGGGTATCAGCACGACAGGCACGGCAGCCAAGTCTCTCGAAAGCGAATTCGTCTGCCCTGTCCCTTTCATCGAAAACAAAGACGTCAAGGAATTCCTGATAGTACTCTGCAACTCCCATGGAAGAGACTTCAAGCCCGCAGGCCTGCATCAGCTTCCCTGCAGGCCCGCTGACAGGAGCATTGCCTATTATAGGGCTGACTGCGACCACCTTTTTCTTTTTCAGCAGTTCCCTCATCCCCGGCAGGGAAATAATAGGACCTATGCTGGTTATGGGGTTGCTCGGGCCTATGAGGACTCTGTCATCCGTCTCAAGGGCTTCCAGGACCTTTTTAGCAACTGAAGCTTCGGAGACGCCTCTTATGTCAACTCCAAGCACATCGGGCTCTCCGTGTTTTCCAACCCAGAAGTCCTGAAAATGCATAACCCCATTCAGGGTCTCGATACAGGTAGAAACCGGGTCATCTGACATAGGTAGAATGCTTGCATCGATCCCTAAAAGGGATGCAAGCTTTACTGTAGCTTCCGTAAGAGATGCCCCATCCCGGATGAGGTTTGAACGGATAATATGGGTTGCACGATCCCGATCCCCGAGCCTCAGGCTTTCTTCAACCCCGAGTTCCTGCATGCGCTCATAAGTCCGGAAGGTATCGTTTTCTATACCCCACCATTTCTTCCGGTCGATCTGGTCTGAGAAGAGATAGAGCACTGTATCGAGGTCTGGAGAGATCAGGTTCCCAGAAACCCACAGGTCTTCGGCAGTGTTTACAACAACGGTCAGTTCCTCCGGCGGGAGGATTTCCTTGAGCCCGTCAAGGAGTTTGGGAGTTCCGGTGCCTCCTGACAATATGATCATGATAATACCTTTTCCCTGATTTTGTTTCAGCCTTCGGGTAGGCAGGTGCTTCTGTAACTTATGCAGTATCAAAGTAATAGCATCAAAGTAATAGATACAGCAATATATAATGACATCTGTCTAAAGAATAATGAAAGTTGTCCTTGATCCCGTACACGGTTACATCGAAATGGATGAAATCGTCCAGGAACTTCTGGCTACCCCACAGATGCAGCGCCTCAGAAGGATCAAGCAGCTTGGCTTTTCAAACCTTGTATATCCGGGAGCAAACCATACCCGTTTTGAACACTCCCTCGGGACCATGCACCTTGCCTCCATGCTGATGAAAAACCTCGACTCTATTGAAGAGGATAAAAAAAAGGAGATAAGAGCTGCCTCCCTTTTGCACGATGTAGGGCATGGGCCTTTTTCCCACGTAACCGAGAATGTTATCGACAAGTATACCCGGCACAGGCATGATGATGTAAAGGAAATTGTAGGGAAAGGGGAAATAAAAGAAGTGCTGAAAAAGCACGGGATTTCCCCCGGAGACCTTGCAAAACACGTCAAAGGCGAGACATCTTTAGGGCAGATCCTCAGCAGTGAGATCGATGTGGACAGGATGGACTACCTTGTCAGGGACGCTCATTACACAGGCGTTGCTTTCGGGGTCGTTGACTACAACCGCCTGATCAACCAGATGCACTTTTACGAAGACAGGCTTGTTGTCGACTACGGAGGATTGAAAGCTGCCGAATCCCTTCTGGTTTCCCGTTTCTGGATGAATACCTCGGTTTACTATCATCACGTGACCAGAATCTCGGAAGCAATGTGCTCAAAAGCCGTGGAGTACATGATCAAAAATAGGGAACTTGACCCGTCCAGGCTCAGGCAGATGGATGACACCGACCTGATAGCAGCAATGCGAAACGCAAGCGGATATGCAGGAGAACTTGCAAGGCGGCTGGATGCGCGCAAACTCTATAAGCGGGCGCTTTATACAGGGCTTGAAGATGCAGGAAAAGGTGTGCTCAAGCACCGTGATAAAATTGAGAGAACTGAAAAGGAGATTGCAGAACTTGCAGGAGTAGACCCACAATTCGTGATTGTGGATATTCCAAAGACTCCTGAAATGCTGGAAATGAAAGCAATGATAAAAGCAGATCACAGGATGATCCCGCTTAATGAAGCTTCACATTTCGTATCAATCCTGCAGGAAGCCCATATGGATAACTGGAGGATGGGAGTATACAGCCCGAAAGAGCACTGCGAAGCCGTGGGAAAAGCTGCAAAGGAATACTTTAACGTGAAAAAAACCACAAAACAATTTAAGCTGAGTGATCTGGAAAAAACTTAAAATACAGGAGTAAAACTTTTGTTTAAAACCACAAGGAAAGTTGGCAGTGTAGAAATCATACTCGAAGCAAAAAAGCTAGGGGAAGACTACCTGCTGACCCTTACCGGCGGAGAGGAGCATGCAGGTGCAGTTGCGGTCGGGCTATTTGATGAAAAAAGCAGGAGAGCCAGCTCTTCTGTGATCACACTGCCCGGACACAGGGAAGAGCAGCTTGCCCTGGACAGCGCAAGGCGGGTAAGCAGGGCAACAGGAAAGACATCGGTATTTGTTGCCGGAATTCATGTGGATAATATCAGCCAGGAAGAGATAGGGGAAATAGTCTCAGCCGCAGAGGAGATGGTTGGAAGCTTCATCGCCTCCTGTGAAAAAAGTGACATGACAGCAAGGAGAAGCGAATAATGGAAATAACTGTAGGAATTAGCGGGGCTTCAGGGGTACAGTATGGGATCCGCCTTCTTGAAGTGCTGGCGGAAAAAGGGATTAAGACCCATCTTGTACTGACTGAAGCTGCAAAACAGATAATCGAGATCGAAACTGATTATTTACCCATTGAAGTGGAAAAACTTGCAACCTGGAATTATTCCCAGAAGGACTTTTCAGCGCCTATCGCAAGTGGTTCCCATAAAACGGCAGGCATGGTTATTGCTCCCTGCAGTATGAAAACTCTCGGGGCAGTTGCAAACGGAATATCTGACACCCTCCTCACAAGGGCTGCAGACGTCTGCCTGAAAGAAGAGAAGAAACTTATCCTGATGACTCGCGAGACCCCTCTTAATCTCATACACCTCGAAAACATGCTGAAGGCTAAAAAAGCAGGGGCAAGTATTCTCCCGGCATGCCCGGGCTTCTATTCCAGACCGAAAACCCTGGATGACCTCATAGACATCATGGCTGGCAGGGCGCTTGACCTTTTAGGAGTGGAAAACGACATCTATCAGCGCTGGGAGTGACGGAAAAAGGCTGAGGATCAGGGGGATCCCAACACAATGGCAAGAATTAATGAAAGTGGGGCTGGAAGTTTTGAGTCGTAAAGTCAGAGTACAGATGCATGTTCTAACGAAAGCTATATAAAGGATAATAACCTTTGAGAGGAAGTACCCTTGGGATAGTAGGGTAGCTTGGTCCATCCTCGAGCGTTTGGGACGCTTGGACCGCGGTTCAAATCCGCGCTATCCCATCATTTTTTATCTTTTTTATAAAATGTTTAATCTTTTAGATAAAATCCTGGATTTTTTAGATAAAATGTTTAATCTTGTAGATAAAATCCTGGAAAGGAAATGTCTGTTTAATAGTTAAATTACTTCAGTTTACAGCATAAAAGATATTATTTTTGAGAATTACAATAAAAAGATATTAATTTTTAGGTTATATCTTTATAAATGACGGGTAATTTTAATACAGAAAACAGATAATCCTGTTTTAGGTGTGAGTTAATAACTCACAGAACTAACTGATTTAGAATCATTTTAATATAGAAAACTTACTACTTATTTTAGGTGTGAATGAACTACTCCCTGGAACTCACCCTTAAAAATAAGACTATGTGAGCCATATTATGTAGGGGTAACATATCATGAAACAGACTCTTGAAACATTAAAAGGAAAGATAGCCGAAAAAACCCTGACATCCGACGACCTCTTTGCATTTACGGAAAGGCTGAAAGAAAGTATGCGAGAAGGAGCCCCGATTGTCAGGAACGTCTCGCCTGCAAACATCGACCTGCTCGAGATATATGCATTTGCCCTGCAGAAGATGGAAATGGCAAACGCAGACAGAGACAGCGGACTGAGGGCTGCGGACTGGAGAGAAAGTATCGATGACTTCAGCAAACTCAAAGCGTTCGTAGACAAACTGCAAGAGAGCGAACTTATCAAAAGAGTTTCCTGGAATGTCGGAGGCATGGCAATTTACGACATCGTCGACTCCGAAGCCTATAGAACTTATGTATACTGGAATATCCAGGCTGTTCTGGACAATATGCTGCTTTTCGAAAAACTCTGAAACGGCAAAAAGAAGATAAAACCTGAAAAAACAAAACCTGAAAGAAAATGCCGGGAATAAAAATTGCCCGGCAGAGAGGAAAAAGTACATGCCTGCCCAGTAAGGGCATGTGCTGACATCCCCTTTCAGGATCAGGTTTTAAACATTTTGGAATTTCCTTTTTTGTGGACTGTATTCTCTTAGCGGTGTCTCACAACGCAGTTTGAAAGCCCGAGGATTTCCACAATATCACTGTTGTCAGGGCTGTGGATTATCATCTGCCCTTTTTTGAGATAGGGAATCCTGCGTTCGTATTCTTTAGGGACTTTTAAGGCTGAGATTGCAGCATCATTATTGAGGTTAAGGATCAGCTTTGTGTTGACCTGCTTGAAGACGGTGTCATCAATATCCTGAGGGTCCTGAGTGATCAAAAAGAGCCCCAATGCTTCTTTTCTTCCCTGGCGGGCTGCATCTGCGAAACGGGAGATGATAAGGCGGGAATGTTCACCGTTTGCACTGGAAAGATAGCGGTGAGCCTCATCAAGTGCCAGGATTATTGGAGTTTCTTTGATCGCTTCTACACCCGAGGTGCTGAGTTTATTGTCAACAATCAGGCTCATGATTGTGAGCACTATGAGGTCCCTGATTCTGGGAGAACTTATGTACTCGGTTGGGAAAACCGAAACCTGCCCTGGCTTGAAGATTTTATCCAGAATTTCGGTGATTGGAGTTGCATCCTGGTCAAAAACCTTTGAGAAAAAGCGGCTTTTTACTCTCCGCACGATCCCGTCATAAGAGGACTCATGCAGTTTTCCACTGTCAACATAGTCGGAACGAGTACCTTCATTTTCAATATGGCTAATGAAGTTCAGGTAGGTATGGGGAACGCTTGATTTAAAAAAGTCCCCGAGGAGCACTTCAAGCCCTATATGCTGAAGTTCGGACATCCCGGCTGCCGCAATCAGCCAGGAGTTGTATTCCACAAGAGAAAAAGGAATTGTAAACTCGACCTGTTCTGCCCTTGACCTATCTCCGGGATATTTCTGCCCTTCGACCTTTGCTACAAAAGCCTTTGTGGACTGAATCCTGCCATAAGTGACATTTTCAGACTCGAACCTGAATTTGTCCTCTTCGGTAAGGGTTTCGTTATCCTCAAAAAACTGAGAATATTCATCCTGAGGGTCCATGATTACCAGGCAGGGATTTTTCTGGGCTTTATCGGGAGAATTCCGCAGCCGATACCTGTTGTCTTCAGTCATGAACTGGCGCAGGATGTTTTTTGAGAGGAAAGTCTTTCCTGTCCCCGTGCTCCCGCAGATCAGCATGTGCCTGAAAATAAGGGGGTCGCCCAGCAAATAGTCGTTTCTAAGGTAATAAGCAACTGTTTCGGGCTCTGAGTGGGTCTTTACAAGTTCTCCTCCAACGCTGAGGTGCCCGAGGAAAACCCCCTCTTCCGGAATGTTCAGGCCCGTCTGGACTTCAAGCCTGTCCGTAACAGGCAGTATGGGAGTGTTCGGACGGGGAATTCTGTCTGCCATCCTGCGCGTGAGTGCACTCTCTGCTTTTTTCCGGTACAGGATGCAAAGGGGGTCAAGGCAAGCAAGGAACTTGTAGTCTGCCTCATTCATAGGGCTTGCCCGGGCATTCAGCATGCGCCTCGAGTGGATTTCAGTTGCATCATCTACGGCAAACTCCTGCCTGTACTGAAGTTTTCCTACCCTTGCAAAGAGTTTATCTCCACCCTCATACGGCACAACAACATATGTCCCGAGCCGGATCTCACTCCTGCGGGCAGAAGCAATGTATCCTGTAATTGTAGCTCCGGAGGGGGTTATTTCAAGAGGTTCTATGCCGGTTGTGACGATCCCGAAAGCTTCATCCAGAGATGGAGTAACTCCGGAGGTTCCGATATCATAGTCATCAAATGCTTCAAATGGAAGTTCGTCTTTTTCGGAAGGCCGGGAAACGGAAGAGCCGTCCGGAAAAAAAGAGTTCTGCGGGTCATCTTCCATGGGAGCCTCAGCTGAAGGAACAGGGAATTCTTCAAAAGCTGGCAGAGAGTCCGGACCGGAGGCTTCCGTAAGCAGATCCTTTTCCAGGCATTTATTTTCCTGGCCTTTCGCCTCATTCTCGGGACTTTCCTTTGATCCTGCATTTTCTTCTGATCCGGTGTCCTTTTCAGGAGCAGAAGTCGGTTTTGACTTGTTAGAAATAAAAGCCAGAATATCGGAATCTTCATATTTCATTGATATTACCCCACCGAGTGTCATTATAAGTGATATCAGGACTCATATTTTCAAAGAATTTATCGATCTCTCCCCTCTCCACTTTCCTGATTTTTGCGAGGTGGTCTGCCTTTGTGAGGGTAAGGGGAAACCCATGCAGAGAAAGGTCAAAGAGCACTTTTTTGGTAATTTGCATGCGCAGGGAATCATCCTTAATAAGCCCATAAGGAGCTTCAACCTTAAAAACCACATCTGTGGAAGGCACGTAAAGCATGAAGAAACAGAGGGCATAATCCTCAGGCGAAAACTTATGCCTGAGCTTTTGCTGGAGCGTGTCCCCGGCTGCAAGAGGGGAAGTCCCATTAAGCAGCTTCTCGTAAAACCTGTTGGGCTGTAAAAACCAGTTGGTGTAAGTAATATAAGTATTTCTGGAACCGTTAAACTTACCGTTTTTCCCGTTATTTTTGGAATTTCTTCCATCATGCCCCTGCCCGGATGGGCTATCAACTTTCTGAGGGGAGAGGAGGTTTCGGAAAAACTGAGCGTCAAGCATCCAGGGCAGGTCAAAAGCTTCCCTTTTCTTCCGGACACCGTCCATGATCTGCTTGTCAGTCGGATTTTTGACAAATCCTATCACAGGTTTCTGCTTTTCCAGGAAATGATCCATAATATCAATGTAATTCTGAAGGATTTTTCGGGCATCATTGTTCTGCCGGACTTGCACTTCCTCGTCGTCCAGCACCATCCAGTACATGAGCTGTTTCGGATAAATAGGCCCGTCAATTATGAAAAAGCTCTCCGGCTCCAGCATGTCCTTCATGAAAAGCATGTGCTCGGATTCTGCCAGGTACATGGCAAAACTATGCACCATGTCAGGAGCCTTTCTTTTCAGCTCGTCCGGAGCAATTGTGACCAGCTTTGCCCTCCCAAGCCCTTCATCAAAAGTTTCCCAGCCTGATGTCGCCTGCATTGCTATCCTCTGCGAAGAGGAATAAGCGGCACAAACAATTGTTCTGCACCTCTGTAGATCAAGATCAGTAGGTGTTGCAGCCAGCCCGCAGTGACAAAAATCCACAAAAAGCCCGCTGTCATAAGTCTTCGGGTTCGTGCTCCCGCTGTCACAGGCATAAGTAATAGGATATGGGTCATCTCCCTGTGCCATCAGTTCGGTCCTGACCATCCCCCGAAAAAGCCTGCCCACGGCCTTCAGGATGACCTTCCCGTCAATCTTCAACTCCTCAAGCAGAGAATAAATATCTACCGCCGTCCTGGTTTCCTCAAACTCAAATGAACGGTCAATCCTCTCTGCAAGCTCCGAGATCTTATGCATATGCACGGGCTCAAGGGTCATGAATAAAAGATACTTTAAGAGTGATATATATTTGTTGAGTGAAAGCCGAAATTGGAGACAGGTTTCCTGAAAAATAACTTTTAATAAAACTTCTGAGATTGAAAATGCCCTAAAGGCTGAAAGAAGAAATCTAAGAACAATATTCATACCTGTTTATCAGACATATTCTTTAAACAATTGAATATGTTGGAGGAAAAAGGGAATTCTTACGCAAATACTAAACAGAAAATTTATTTCAACACCCCATTTTTCCAGAAAAAGTTCTTTTCAGGATTTCGTTCGAACTTTTCAAATACACTCGGATAAAGCGCCGGATACCTTGCTTCTTCAAGGGGAATGCAGAACATTCTTTCCGGATCAGACGGATCTCCACCAAATCCTATAGCAATGAAGAAAGGATGTCTGTTTTCTCTGGCAAAGCCCTGGTAACGTTTTAACTGCTGGGGATTGGACCAGTGAAGTTTTCCTTCATATAAATCTGACCTGAACTTGCACTCCACATAAAAGAGTTCGTTGTTTGGGACATAGCGAATGGTAAGATCAGGCCCCGCATCTGACTCTACAAATTTATCGTGCTTTCGAGTAATGTCTGTACTCCATTGAACTATCGAAAAGTACCTATTATCAAAAAGATCCGCTACATACTTTTCAAAGTCGTTCCCTTTTTCTACAGACTCGTCTTCCGTCAATATCTCAACAACTTTTGCAATCTTACCAAAAAATCCCATGATATAGCCCCAAAACAATAAGTATAAATAAATATTACATTACTACTTTGAAGCTTTTTTGATATTGTGAGGGAGTTTGGGATTTATTTAGAAAAACAGACACATCTGCCAGCGTGATCCACGAATCTGATGTGTTTTCTTGCCATATCCGTGGTCCACTGCACGAGAGAGAATTTTTTCCATCGAAGAGGTCTACTACATATTTTTCGAAATCGTCTCCTTTTTGCTCGGACTCGTTTTCAAAAATTACGCTTAGAATCTTCCTTAGCTTTCTGAATAGACCCATAGTTATACCACTATTACTACTATTGTTTTTGTGAAAAATATCGAGGTATTAAAGTATATTTGTATAAATGTGGTGATTTGGATTGGGTAAAAAGTGTACAAGGTGATAACGCCGGAAAAGTCCCAAAAGAGTTTTTCCATGAGTCAAAAAACTTCCAGATTCTGATATGAGTTTCTCAGAAAAACTTAATCTAAAAAAAGGATAATACTATAGTAGGAGAAATATAAAACTTAATTAAAATAATCTAGACAAAATAATAATCCAGGGATTCTACGCCTATGGGGAGAAGGCCGAAGAATTATCAGGAAAAGCTGATAACACCGGAACGGGCAGCTGAGCTTATGGAGGAAGGCTGGAAACGGGCAGACCTGCATGTGCATACAACCTGTTCTTTTGACGTGCTCCCGGCAAAAGATTTGCGTCCCGAGAGTCTCTATGAAAAAGCCCTCGGGATGGGCATGGATTTTGTCACATTTACGGATCATGATACAATCGAAGCATACGAAATTCTAGGGCGGGACAGGGAAAAACTGGTCTCTGGCGTTGAAATGACCATATATGATCCGAAGTTTGCAGGCCACACCCTGCACGTGAACGTTTTCGAACTTTACCGGGAGGACTTTCTAGAACTTACCGAGATTGCAAAAATAGAACATGACCTGAAGAGTTTTATAGGATATCTCAAGCGCCATAAACTACCTTTTCTCTACAATCACCCCTTCTGGTTTGAGCTTCACGAGGAGCCTGAGCCCTCTGCCGTCCCTGAACTGGCAAAACTCTTTCCTGTACTTGAATATAATATGCATGAGCTAAAGCAGAAAAATGAGCTTACGATCGCCCTTGCGGAAAGATTTGGCAAAGGTATCGCTGCAACAACGGACACACACTCGGGGGGGCTGGGGAAGGTATATACTCTTGCAAAAGGAGAGAGTTTCAGGGAGTATTTCAAAAATATAGAGAGAGGGAAAAGTTACATTGTTCCTGAAGACCTTACAAGGGAAATTCTGATAGAAGAAATGAATACATGGATAGACCTGATATTTGAAAAAAGTCAGAAGACCCGGGATATAAAAAGTTACCTTACAGGAATAAAGTCCCTGGATACAATGGTAAGGATCTCGAGGAGTGCACTTTTAAATTGCTCTCCCAGGTTGAACAGGACAACCATGGGCCTTCTCTACTTGATCTCAAATACAGGGCTTCCGGCTTCACTCTATATTCACTCGAAAAAAGTCTTTGCAAAAGAAATTGAAAAAAAGATTGAGATTGAAAGTCAAAAGTAAAAACGTATATTTTTTTTTATATTTTTCCAGTTAGATTGAAATTTTCCAGTTTGATTGAAATTTTCCAGTTTGATTGAAGTTTTCCAGTTTTATTGAAGTCCAACACTTAAAAAAAATGCTGTGCATGGATCTGTTTTTCAAAAGAATATTAAAAAATCAAAAGGTTTATATTACGAAATTGTTTAGGTAATATAACATAAAAAATAATAAATTAGTATGATTTTTAATTATATAGAGATTTAATCTTAATAAAAGATGCAAATAAAATTAAAAAATAGAGCACATTAAGGTTACCATTATATTTCTTACCCATAATTCACGCATAGCACTGCCTATGCCCTCTATTGATGCAGAGGAGAGAGCAGAAAAACAATTAGTTTATCAAAATAACCGGAACCTTTGGTGCGATTTCTGTAATTCGGGAGAAAAGAAATATCCGGGAGAAAAAAAAACATAAAACAGGAGTAGGTAGCAGGATGAAACAGGAGAAAAATATTACGGGGTCAGGATTAAACAGAGGATTGAAACGGTGGCTGACCTTTGCCACACTCATCTTTATTTTTTGTGCAAACATGTATCCCGCAGTAGCGGCAGGAACTGAGGATTCTGGAGAAAATCTTACGTCCTCGAATGACGGGATTTTTGACCGGGTCATTACATATATTAAAGGCCTGTTTGGAGGAGAAGAAAACCCGCAGGACTTAGGAACCGGCTCCAAAGCAGCAGCAGCAGACGTGCAGCAGTCAGTAGATACCGAAAGATTGGCACTGAAAATCGCAACCCCAAGCGTAATAAAATCTGCATCATTTCTCGGAGATTCAAGTCTTGGGGTTTTTGCCCATCTTTCAAACCCACCCCTCATGAAAATGGACTCTGAAGGGCACCTTACAGGTCAGCTTGCTGAAAGCTATGAGGTTTCGGAAAATAATACCTGCTGGACCTTCTACCTGAAAGACGACCTCTACTGGAGCGACGGAGAGCCGGTGACCCCCGAAGACATTGAGTTTTCAATCCGCTACTACGGGAAAGAGACACCCTGGGCAAGCTGGATAAACGATACCCTGGAAAGTTCGGCTGTTTCTGATGCCGACAATTCCGTAACCTTCAGATTTAACAAGCCTTACACCCGCATTGACCTGGAATTTGCAACCTACAACATCCTGCCCGCCCATGTATGGGAATCTATCGAGAACCCCATGGAATACTTAAACGAAGGCCCATACGTGGGCTGCGGGCCCTATTACCTCAAGCAGATAAACCTTAATGCCGGAAAACTCGTTTTTGAGAAAAACCCATACTGGAAAGGGAAGGCACCGGCATTCGAAAGCGTGGAGGTCCACTTTTACTCCAATATGGACGTAGCCACCCTGGCCCTTGAAAACGGGGATGTTGATACTTATTACAAGTACGCAGGTTCATACCCCTACCCCAACATAGAACAGCTTGAAAAGACCGGGAATTTCGACTTCATGGAAAAGACAAATATCGGGCTTATCTTCCTGGCCCCGAACCTGAAGAAAGCCCCCCTCTCGGACCTGCAATTCAGGGAAGCGCTTTCCTATGCCATAAATTACGAAGAAATCGTCAAGCTCGAGACTCTCGGCTATGGGGATGTTCCGAACCGCGGCTTTGTGCCGCCTTCCATGGAGGCCTTCAAAGAGACCGAAAAACTTGAGTACAACCCTGAAAAAGCCAGGGAAATCCTGAAAAAAGCAGGATATTCGGACAGCAACGGAAACGGTATCCTTGAAAGCAAAGATGGCAAAGACATCAAACTTGAAATCCTGATAAGGCCGGACTATGCCCGTACAGGCGAGCTTCTTAAGGAATACCTGGAACAGGTGGGCCTTGCTGCAGACCTGAGGACTGTGGACGCAGATACCTGGTTCACCCTGAAGGACAACTATGAATATGACCTGACAGTAACCCGCTCAACCCCCTGGGGCATGCTGATGCACGCAAACTGGGGAAGCGGCTATTTTGATTCAAGAAGAACCGGGCAGGGAGTCATGCACAACGTGGACGACCCCGAATTCTTGCAGCTCTGCGATGACATCCTCGCAACCACGGACCCTGAAGAACTTCAGGGCTACGCGTATGAGCTTCAGGACTACTATGCAGGGAACCTGCCTGCAATTCCCCTCTACTGGGATAACGTGGTTACCCCCTTCAACAGGCAGTTCGAAGGCTGGTATGCGGACCCCCTCTATGGGATCTATAACCTTGACAACTTCCTGAATGTGACGAAAACCCCTGCTTAAGGAGAGAGCAGCGTATGAGATGGACAACAAGCAGGGTGTTCTGTATTGCAGCCCTCTCTTTACTATTTTTAGGAGGGATTTACCTGTTAATGCTGCCTTCAGAAAGTGAGGGGTCTTCGGGGATTGAAACTCCGGCTGCGGAAGCGGATGCAGAAGCGGATGCGAACTCTTCTGAGGGACCTGAAAAAGTCCTGAAGATCGCGACCCCTAACGTCATAAAATCCGAATCCCTGATAGGAGACTACTACCTGGGCATCTTTGCACATCTTTCCAATTTCCCACTTATGCAGATGTCCGAAGACGGCAAGATTGTTGGCAGGCTGGCAGACCATTATGAAGTTTCGGAAGACCACAGGGAATGGACATTCTACATCCTGGACGACCTTTACTGGAGTGATGGGGTAAAAGTGACCCCCGAAGACGTACAGTTCAGCATGCTCTACTATGGAGAAAAAAACCCTTCCGGCCGCTGGATCAACGAAACCCTGGAAAGTTCCTCCGTTTCGGAAGCCGACAATTCCGTGACCTTCAAATTTAACAAGCCTTACACCCGCATCGACCTGGAATTTGCAACCTACATGATCATCCCCAGGCATGTATGGGAAAAGATAGACAAACCGATGGAATACTCAAGCAAAGGCCCATATGTGGGCTGCGGGCCCTATTACATAGAATCCGTAGACCTGAACACCGCCCGCCTAATCTTCCGGAAAAACCCTTACTGGAAAGGCAAAAACTGTGCCTTTGATAAGGTCGAGGTGGACTGGTACGCAAGTGAAGATGCTGCCTGCCTGGCCCTTGAGAAGGGAGAAGCCGACACCTACTACAAATACGCCTCCTCCTACCCGTATGCAAACATAGAGCGTCTGGAAAAAACAGGGGACTTCAATTTTGTCGAAAAGGACAGTACAGGGATGTGTTATCTTGGAATTACCTTAAATGAAGCCCCCCGCTCAGACCTGCAATTCAGGGAAGCCCTGGCCTATGCCATCAATTACGAAGAACTCATGCAACTCGATACTCTGGGCTACGGAAGCGTTCCCAACAGGGGGCTGGTCCCCCCGGGCATGGAATACTACAAACCCACGGAGAAATGCATTTATGACCCGGAAAAAGCCAGGGAAATCCTGAAAAAAGCAGGATATGAAGACCGCAATGGGAACGGGATTGTAGAAAACAAAAATGGAAAAGATATCCTCCTGGAACTCATGATCTTGCCGGGCTACGAAAGGGATGCCGAACTTTTGCAGGAGTACTTCCGGGCCGTGGGGATAGACATTGAAATCGAAAACGTTGACCAGAATACCTACATGGACCGAAAGGACACTTCCAGGTACGAGCTTGTCTTTTCGAGGACCACGCCCTGGGGTATGCTGATGCATTCAGGACTTGGTACCGGGTACTTTGATTCCAGACGCTACGGTTATATCGAAGACCCTGAATTTACCGGACTTTGCGATCAGATCCTGAATACGACGGATTCCGAAACCCTGCGTTCCTGTTCGTACTCCCTGCAGGACTATTATGCGGAGGAACTGCCGGTAATTCCGGTTTACTGGAAAAAGGTTGTCACGCCCTATAACAAAAGGTTCGAAGGCTGGCACTACAACAACCTGGATGGGATCTACACCCTTGAAACCTTCCTCGATTTACATGAGGTATGAAGGCAGCTTCCGGATGACAATACTGTCAGCTACTCCTCCCTGTTAGATCCGGTAAACCGGAGCTTCGGAGGGGAGAATCCTGCTCAGGCAGTTGAAAACGATAAACCGATATGAAAACGGCAAGGTGATACAATGAGTGAAATGGTTAAAAAAACGCTCAGGTATGCGGCTTCCTTTTTCCTCATAGTTACCCTCAACTTTGCATTCCCGAGGCTTATGCCAGGGGATCCCGTAAAGAATCTCATAGGGGAGGACGTCTACGTTTCGGAGGCCGTAATGGAGGAGTTGAGGACCAAGATGGGGCTGAACAGGCCGCTTTACGAGCAGTTTACAGCTTACATCGGAGACCTCCTCCGGTTTGACCTGGGTTACTCATATCATCTTCACAGCCCCGTGGCTGAGGTTTTGAGGGAGAGGATTGGCTGGACCCTCCTTTTTGTGGGGGTTTCCGTACTTCTGGGAGCAGTTCTGGGGACCCTGCTCGGGGCATACGCGGGCTGGAAACCTGAAACAAAGGTAAACCGCCTCGTATGCTACGGGTTTATTGCACTCTCCTGCACACCTCCCTATTTCCTTGCCCTGCTTTGCCTGGATATCTTTGCCTTTGAACTGGGGCTTTTTCCATTCAAAGGATTTTATGAAGTCCCGACCCCTGGAAGTGTCATGTACCACATGTTTTTACCGGTAACTGTGATGGCCCTCTTTTCCGCCTCCAGGAACTTCCTGATAATGCGGGGGAGCGTCATACAGGAAAAAGGACAGCTTTATGCCCTCTATGCCCGGGCAAAGGGCCTTTACGATATATCCATTCTTTTCAGGCACGTCATAAAGAATGCCTCCCTTCCCATCATTACCCTGCTGGCCCTTGATTTCGGATTTCTCTTCAGCGGAGCCCTTTTTACAGAGATCGTTTTTTCCTTAAACGGCATGGGGACCCTTATTTATGATGCAATAATAGGAAAAGATTACCCCGTCCTCCAGGGATCTTTTCTGGTAATAGCCCTTGCGGTTTTGCTTGCGAACATGCTCGCAGACCTGCTGTATGCAGTTGCTGACCCAAGAGTCAGGAGGCCGACATGATTCAAAAGGAAGTGTACATACAGGAAAGTGTCCGGCAGTGGAAAGATATTATAGCCCATCATTTAAACCTCGATATTCGGAAATATGAAAGAACCTTAAAAAAATTCAACCGGGGAGGACTTTTTCTCTTCGCCTTTTTCCTTATCCTTGCCCTGTTTCCCTCCCTTTTTGCCCCTTACTCCCCGACTGAGCGTTTCATTTCTTATGAATCCCCCTCGACTGCCCACCTCCTTGGGACAAACGATATAGGAAATGATATACTCTCGGAGCTGGTTTACGGGGCCAGAATCTCGATGATGGTGGGCTTTGCCTCGGCTTCCATCTCAACCTTAATAGGCCTCATGATAGGGCTTTGTTCAGGTTACTTCAGGGGGATGCCGGACGAGCTGCTTATGGGTTTTACCGACGTTGTCCTGACAATTCCGAAGATCCCCCTGATCATAATCATAGGTGCTTTCCTGCACCCGAGCATCTGGACCCTTATCCTTGTCCTTGGGCTTCTTTCCTGGGAGTCCATTGCAAGGGTTGTACGCTCAAAAACCCTGCAGATAAGGGAAGCAGGTTATGTCAAAAGTGCCCGATGCATGGGATTTTCCTCTTTTCACATCATGGTCTCAGACATCTTCCCGAACCTCATCCACATCCTGCTGCCCAAGTTCATGCTGGCAACGGCTTCGGCAATGATTTCCGAAGCCTCGCTCTCTTTCCTGGGACTCGGGGACATAAGCATGAAAAGCTGGGGGATCATGCTGTCCTTTGCCTTTTCCCGGGGCGGTTTTATAAGGGACATGTGGTGGTGGTACCTGCCCCCTGGAATCTGCATCACGCTCTGTGTAATGTCCATTGCACTGATAGGGTTTGGATTCGAAGGAGGGAAAGAAAACGGAAAAAGAGGAGTGGATACGGAATGAACCCCCTGCTGGAAGTAAAAGACCTGAACGTTTCTTTTCAGGGAAATGAAAAAGAAAAAGAAAAAGAAAAAGAAAACGTGACCGCTGTTTTCGGCGTTTCATTTTCTATCAGGGAAAAAGAAACGCTGGCCCTCGTAGGGGAAACAGGCTGTGGGAAATCCGTTGTTGCACATGCGATTATGCGTCTACTCCCCCTGGAATCCAGAGTTAAAGGGACAATAGAATTCGGAGGCAAAAACCTCCTCGAACTGAGCGAAAAAGAGATGACAAAACTCAGGGGAAAAGAAATCTCCATAATTTTCCAGAACCCTTCTCTTGCTTTAAATCCTGTATATTCCATAGGGCACCAGCTTGCAGAACCCCTCCGAATTCATGGACAGGAAAAGAGAAAAGGGAAGGAATTGAAGAAAGAAGAGGAGAGAAAGGAAAAGGGGTGGGAAGAAAAGGAGGAGAAAAATGAGAAGGAGTTGAAGATGAGGAAGAACAACTTCTCAAAAGTTGCAGGAGCCCTTAAGCGAGTGGGTTTTTCAAATCCCCATGAATACATGGGATACTATCCCTCCTGGTGTTCCGGAGGGATGAACCAGCGCTTTTTGATTGCGGCTTCAACAATGCTTAACCCAGTCCTCCTTATAGCAGACGAACCCAGTAAGGGGCTCGACAGGAATCGCGTAGCTGAACTGGAAAACGAACTGGAAGGACTGAAAGAAAAGAGTGAAACCTCCCTGCTTCTCATAAGCCACGACCTCGGCTTCGTGCGGCGGCTTGCAGATAGGGTTGCCGTAATGTATGCCGGAGAAATCGTTGAGATTTCCGACCCCTCGAATCTTTTTGAAAGACCACTACATCCCTACACCAGGGGGCTCCTGAACAGCCTGCCTGAAAGGGGGTTTGTGCCTATACCCGGTTCATCCCCACCCCTCAGCAGCCCGCCTGAAGGCTGCAGGTTCCATCCGAGATGTCCTGTAAAGGAAAAACGCTGCATGCAGGAACGTCCCGAACTCAAAGAAAGCGATGGAAGGGCTGTGAGGTGTTTTTTGTGTCTCTGAAAGCCGAAAACCTCTCCAGGGCGTACGGGTCCGGCCTGCTGGGAAAGGGAAAATACATTTTCCGGGATGTGTCTTTTGAACTTGAACCCGGGAAAACCTTCGGGCTGATGGGCCCCTCGGGAGAAGGAAAAAGCACACTCGGGAGAATAATTGCAGGACTTGAGAGCCCCACAGATGGCGCAGTCCTTTTTAACGGGAATCCACTTTCCAGAATGAAAAAAGCCGAATACTCAACTTTCCGCCGAAGGGTCCAGATGATGTTCCAGGACCCGACAGATGCCTTTAACCCCAGGAAGCGGATTGAAAATTCGATATTCGAAGTCCTGAAACTGCTCGAGATCTCCGGAACCGAGCGTATCCGATGTACAAAAGAAATGCTAAAGACCACAGGCCTCCCGGAAGAAGTGCTTTTCCGCTACCCTTCCCAGCTCTCAGGCGGCCAGCTCCAGCGTCTTGCCCTGGGTCGGATTCTCCTGCTCGATCCGGAATACATTGTACTTGACGAGCCTACCTCTGCTCTTGATGTTTCGGTCCAGGCCCAGATCCTCCACCTGCTGAAAAAGGTGCAAACAGAGCAGGGAATAGGTTACCTCCTTATCTCCCATGATGAAGCTGTGATCCGTTTTATGTCCGATAGCTGCGGAGAGCTTGAAAACGGGAAACTGGGCTTGATTGAATTGTGATACAGGGACTGAGCCCGAAACAGGCAGATTATAAGGAAAAGTGAATAAAAAAGAGCTCTTCGTTGTTTTGTATGGATGTCCTCACAAAAACCAACGTGGTCTTGAATTGAAAATCATCTTATCCATAGAAACTGACGAAGAACCAAAAAAAGTGAATAAGGAAAAGAAAAGGCCGGTTTGAATTTGCACCAAGAAGTAAGATTGGAAATAGAAAGGGAGAAAACTTGGCAAGAGAAGTTGACAAACATAAAGAACATGGGAGCCGGAAATGGAACCCCGGGCAACCACTGAATATAACGAAAAAAAGAAGGCCGGCAGACCCCCTAGAGTAACAGAGATAACAAAACATTTATATACAGAGAAGGGATACAAACCAATAACAAAACAATTTAAGTTGATTTTAAAATCTTTTGCCAGAGGAAATCTCCACAATTTCCACGGAAAAATGGATTATCCAGATAATCCATTTCCTTTTTTATTTTTTTCAAATTTTTCATTGCCTGGACGTTTTTTGGCCGGAAAAATGAAAAACTTAGAAAAGATCCAGAATGGCTTCCGGGCTTTCAAGTACAGTGATTCCCTGTAGCTCTTTTACAATCTCAACATTGCGCATGTCCACATCCCTGACCAGGACTTCAACAGGCCCGCCCTTGATGGCATTATAAGGGCACAATTCCTTGCAGATCCCGCAGCCTTTGCATTTCAGGAGTTCGATCTGGTCTGTGACACCGTTTTTCTCAGTTATTGCTTCGTGGGGGCAGTTTTCCCTCGGGGGACAGTCCTCACAGTGCCGGCACTGTTTTCTGTCAATGTTGTAGGGCATTTCCGATACGATCGAGCCTTCAATGTCCACTGGCACGATATAAACCGGGACCCTTCCCTTAACAGCCTGGGCAACGGCATTGGTTACAAGGGAATCGGCAATCCCATAGGCGATTTTCGAGACTGTATTTGAGGTTGCAGGTGTAACAAAGAGGGCATCGTACCTGTCAAGGAGAAAGCGCCCGACTTTGGGAGAACTTGAACCCTGCTCGCTTTCCCGGAAGATTTCTTCAAGGTAGTCCCCTCCCGAGATTTTCACAAGCTTCTGCTCAAGCCCGTACATCCGGAGCACCTCTTCGGCTGCCCTGGAAATATACGTGTTTACGGAAAGCTCGTGGTCCCTGAGTTTGAGTTCCTTAAAGACCTGGTAGCTGCGGTCCAGGAAATGTCCGGCGCCGGTAATTCCCCATGCGATTCTCTGAAAATTCATGAACAGAAGTCATGCCATAGAGGATAATATAATTTTCTAAAGAAAGCGTGACTTAGAATAGGGAACTGAAACCAGAAAGAATCAGAAAAGGGTATGGAGTTAGAGAGAAATTCAAATCCCCAGAACTTCATAAAGCAGTTTCATAGCTTTCTTTTCACTATCTCCCCCGCATTTGGAAGCAAGGGTCTCATAGTGTCGGATCCATTCAAGGTATTTTTCATCCCCCGAAAGCTGATAGCGGGTTGCATGAACTGTAGCCTCAAGCACGGCATTGAAGCCGCGGTTAGGGGTCGGGATCGCTCTCCTGTTCGCCTCAAAAAAGCCCGCCCCGAGCGGGACGAGGTCGGATATCACAGTCTGTTCCGTATCTTTGAGGTTGGTGCACCTGAAAGCTACCCAGGAAATGGCCGATTTCAGGACAGGAAACTTTTTCCCGCCAATGTCCACAAAATCAAATTCGGAAGATTCAATGTCGAAGAAGGTGGAGCGTACGAGAAGCAGGGGGTCATATACCACGTTTGCTACAAGAACCCCTTCCCGGACCAGGTTTTCCCCTGTATGGCTGCCTTTGAAAATGCGGACAAAAGTCTTCTGGTTTTTCCTGATAATCCCGATAGGAGCCGCATTGGGGTTATCAAGCCCCGTACTTACGATTGTCTCAGAGATACCTTCCAGAATCCCATATTCAGAGAGGTCGATATCTGGTTTACAGATATCTCCGGATTCATCATATTTTTTCAAAAACGTAGTCCTCCAAGAAGGGCAATAAAAAGCCCTGCAATAATGATATCTGCCGTAGAGCCCGGATTGATCCTTTTTTCCAGAAGCTCGGAGTCAAACTCCTGTACTGCAGGAAGGATGGATACAAAGTCCCTGGCTGTTTTCCCTGAAGTTTCCCAGCTTGAAAGGATCTCACCTGCTCTGGAAGAAACATAATCTGCAGTTTCAATATCGAACTTGGTCTGGATGAAGGTATCCCTGTGCCTGGAAAGCAGTTTCAGGAAAGTATACACTACAGCCTCGTTGATTCCTGTGCCCGAACAGCTGGAAACCGAGCCTCCGGTTAAAGCTTCTGCCCTGCAGTTTCGTGCCTGCATGAACTCAAGAATGCTTTTTGCTCCCTCAAGGCAGCGCCCGAAACCTGAGGTCCACTCATTTGCGATCAGGTCATACCCTCTGGCAATTTCCATAAGATCGTAAAGGGTAATGTTCTGTTTCCTGAGATCGGCAGTTGATTCAGAGTCTTCAAGATCGAATTCTTCCACACTATTTACCCTGACTCCTGCATGCCCGAAAGCCCTGTAGAACTCAACAGCGTCTTCGCAGTTCGTTGCGCGGACAAAAGCCTGGGCGTGGGCAGCAAGACTCTCAAATTCCCCGTCTTCAAGCCGGAAATTTGCTTCCCCGGAGTGAGGGGGTTCTCTGGAGATTTTGCCTACAGCCATTGCCAGCGGAATCAGGAGTAAAAAAGCGCCAAAATGTGTATTTCCTCCCTGCTGCCAGGCAGAGCTTTCGCAAACCGCAATCCTGAGAAGTTCCCCTATCCTGTCTTCACTCCTTGCAGCAAGTTCAAAGACAGGATAGACGGCGACTGAAGAAGCTAAAAAATGCTCAAAACACGTATCAGGATAATTATGTTCCCTATCAACGTTCCCTGGTTTTGGAGAAGCTGAGACCTCAAGCAACATAGCAAGCTGTGCACGGCGTGCAATCAGGCTTGAGGTTCTGGAATCCTCCACCAATTCAGGGATCTGACAGGAGAAAGCAGTGTTATTGGGATTCATTTACCGGAATCCTGGCATGATCAAGGACGTGTTTTGCCAGCTGCTCCTTAAGTTTCATGTACTCCGCATCAGAGAGGTTAAGTGTATTCAGTACACCGTTCCTGATCCAGCAGGGCTTTGTAATCTTACAGCACCAGACAAGGCTGCCGAAACAGGTATCCTCCCCGTACTCGAGCATTGTGCCTCTGGCAAATTCCATTTTTGTCCGGGCGAACTCTTCGGCAGTGTATCCCAGTTTTCGGAATTTCGCATGCACAGGGCAGGGTTTTACCGGAAGACAGCAGAAAGCCAGTGCCCTGAAGTCCCCTTCACTGCAAACGTGTTTGGGAGCATTATACCAGCCTATTGACTGCTGGTAAGAACTTACACTCTCTACAAGTTCCTTGACCAGTTCGGGGTTTTCCATGGCGCCTCTCGCAACAGATACCATGTCAGCTCCTCGGGAAAACATGTCCTTTGCCGTTGCAAAGTCAGTAACCGAGTTGTTGCCTATAAGGAAGAGCCTTGTAGCATCCCTGTAGCTTGTGATCGCATCAAGGTCGGCTCCAAAACTTTCGAGCATGGCATCTACGTGGATGATGTCAGCCCCGGCCTTATCAATAAGCCTGGCAAGTTTGACATCATTCACCACATTTGCCCGTACCTTTACGGAAAGCACGACTCCGGTTTCCTTTATTGCCTTTATCCAGGCAGAAAGCTTTGGGAGGTCATGCAAAAGGGCTTCTCCGATGCCTGCCTCAAGCATTTCAGGCTGCTTGCAGTGGGCGTTTAACTCAAGGATTGCCCCTTCTTCCTTTACAATTTTAGCAGCTTCAATTAAAGGCTCAAGGGTGGTGCTTCTGACGTTTACTGCAACAGCACTGCCCGAGTTTACTGCCCGGATTTCCTTTTTTATAAGCTCCAGAGGTTCATCGGAGATGAACTCTTTTCTACCCCTGGCTACGAGCTCTGATGCAACTGCAATAGATCCTTCATCAAGATTGAAGGCTCCAAGCACTACCAGCCCGGCATCACCTGCATACTGGTTGGCAAAAGCGCTGTCGACAATTCCTGCCATTGGCGCCAGTGCAATGGGATTTCTAAAACGGACATATCCAATATGCAAATCAAATAGACAATCACTCATGTTTTACCTCTAAAAAATAAGACTGTAAACTGAACACAAAAATGATAGTTATAGTCACATATTAAGCTAACGAATCTTTTTAATCTGAATTGAATATTTTTTAAGAGATTTAGGAAATGGAAAATCCATTTCATTTTCTCGATTACAATACATATATATTAATATTTGGGCATATCCCTAACAAGTAAAAGTTATATAGACCGCATGGAAGGAATCCCCTCGTTCATCCAGAACCGGGAAAGAATTAAAATCAGCCAGAAAAATCAGCCAGAAAAATCAGCCAGAAAAATCAGCTAGCGGTCACTGAAGACAATTTTACTCAGGAGTCCTCTTTAACCAGTCTCTTTTTGCAGAAATATCATCCCATAAATATATATACGATCGAAAAATAGGTAGGGCAAGTTAATCAGCAATATGCGAGAGAGGCTGGGCGGCTGCCGGACCTTCTGGTCTGAGGAAAGTCTCCCCACCGCTCCGGACACACGAACATCTGTAAAGGATGTCGGGCGAGAGCCCGGGCCCTGGCACAGAAACGATAACCATCCCCTGCAAATGCGATGATGCCATAAGCTGAGGTCGCAGGGAGAGTGGATGAAACGGCGAATCCTCGTGGGTGCAAGTTGGAAATCGGGAATAACGAGCAGTTCGGACTCGCCCGATTGGTTTTGGTAACGCTTAGCCGAATGCCGTCGATGCAAGAGTCCTCAGGGATCATTTCTTCCACTGATGAGGTGGCAGGAATTTTTGCATGAACAGAAGGGAGCTTACATGCCTCACTCGCATACAATGATTATCTTCAGGTTTATTTTCAATCTTTGCTCAGAAGTTCTTTGTTTTCTTTTGGATTCGCACTTTCGATCAGTTTCTTTTACCTGCTCTTAGGACCCCGAAGCTGTTCTTTCATTGCCCTTAGCTATTACACCCCACTTTTTTTCCATTAATCCCTACTCTTATTTGTTAGCTCTTGCTTTATAGAAACCCTTACCGATTTCGTTCAGTTGTAGACTTAATTTTGGAGGAGGGCTCAGCCAGACTGAAATTGAGCAATAACCACCTGACATAGTCTTTGTGGCTTCTACTGAATACAACTTCATCCAGATATTTATCCAATATTTCCTTCCTGCTGAGAACAAGTTTGAAAGAGGTCTCGGGAAAACGATGCATAACCTTTTCCAGTTTAAGGGAACTGCCAAGGAAGTTTCCAAACTCCTGCCTGCACCTGGATTCATACTCTTTAAGGGCGCTCAATTTCCGGTCATAAAGCACAAGATCAGCTACGTTCTCCGCTGCAAGCTGCCCTGACCGGATGGCATATGCAATACCTTCCCCTATGAAGGCGTCCACGAAACCTGCGGCATCCCCGCTCAGAAGGACCCTTGAACCTATGGTTTTTCGTTTTATCCCTCCTACCGGGATAATATGGGAACTGACCTGCAATTCTCCTGAAAAACCGTTTGCCCGCAAAAAATCCCGCATTACCTTCTTCGGATGCTTCAGATATTCAGCTGTTCCCGTGACCCCCACGGAATAGTACCCTGCGTGAGGGAAAATCCAGCCGTACCCCCCAGGTGCAGTCCCGAAATGAATGTCTATTACACCGGGAAACCGATTCCTTATCACCTCGTCATCTTCAGGAACTTCCGAAACAAGGGCAAGCCCATATTCTGTTCTCTGGTCTCTCTGCGGCCTTACTTTATACTTAAGCATGCCTCCGGAGCCTTCCGCAATAAGGACAAACTTGGCAAGGTAAGTGTTCTGCAAAGTCTTAACCTCAACGTATTCTTCTCTTTCCTCGCAGTCCAGCACCTTTTCCCCGAAGTGGACCTCAATTCCAGTCTCCCTGGCTTTATCAAGCAGGAAATTGTCAAAGACATTTCTGGAGACCAGCAAAGCTAACCTGGAACTACTTTGCCTTTCAGTACAGTGCTCCCTGAAATGAATCCTTATCTTTGAAATATCCCTCTCGACTACGGACTCAGGGAGTTTGAAATCCAGGCAGGATAATGCATAAGGGGATAGAGCCCCTCCGCAGGGCTTATACCTCGGGAAATTTTCTTTTTCAAGCAGGAGGGTTGAGATTCCTGCTCTTCCAGCTACCCTTCCGGCAGAAGCTCCCGAAGGCCCTCCGCCCACTATAATCAGATCATACATACTCAAGCCCCCAGCTTATTGATAAGAGACGGGCCGTGAACATACAGCCTCAAATGAATTGTTTACCCCATAAAGTAGATTGATGCTCGAACAATAAAAAGATAGAGGAAAAAGAGAAAACGAAGGGGTCCCTGATAAAATCCTGGAGTGCCTTTAAAAATTCCGGCTTATTTTTGAAAATCCCCTATATTACCTGAGCTTAAAATTCAGAAGGGACCAGCGAAGATAATCCTTTAATTAATACTGAAATCCACAACTTCAAGATCTTTATCAACCATTTTTTCACTTGAAGTAAAGATTTTAAATGATTGGTTAGGGAAACGATGTATTATCCTGGAAAACATAAGCGAATAATTAAGGTGAATTCCAAATTCAGCCTGAAAGAGGGACTCGTGTCTGCTCAAATCTTTGAGATTCCTACCACCCGTGGAAAGTCTCTAAGGTAAGGTTCTTTGAGGAACAGGGTAATCAACGGTACTCTTTCTTACGGGTTATTTCATGGTATTTTATCAAGTTGATTTACGATTTCATCATCTATATACCATGTTCAAAAGTTTGAGAGGGTTTTTGCTGACAGCAAGTGAATAGTACGCGCAGGGATAAGCCAGAGGGCCCAGAGTTTCAAAAATAAACCTGTTTCTTTCCGAATGCTCCATTTTCTTAATCAAATGTTTCTTTATCAAATCGTTATAGGATTCACTTCGAGTTATGCTTCTTGCAGCAAAATTAGCGCTCTGGATTGCGTACCTCATCCCGAATCCCCAGAAGTAGTCCTGAAAACCGCCTGCTTCCCCTATGAGCATTGCCCCATTATCATCATACAAATTTTTCTTTATTTCGAAATGCCCGTGACCACCGAATTTTTTCCCTGAAGCTAGCTCCCTTTTATCAAGAAAACCTGAAAAATATTCCACAGTATTTTGGAGGAACTCATCGGAGCAGTGGGCCAGTTTGCGGTTAAAAACAGTTGCAATTGTTCCATGGCCGTTTTTGACCAACAGGTAAGAGTAAAATCCTGTGGCTATTTCACTTCCAAAAGCCATATGATAGCCATTCTCACAGTTCGTTTTGAACTTTATTCCTTTTACAAAAGCAGTTGCATTTTTCGGGCCTGTAGCGTTTACTTTTATAGGAACTTCCTTTTCCGGCACGGAAGCGAAGTGGATGTTTACCCCCAGTTCTTCAGCCTGCTCAAGTAAACATGTATCCAGGCAACCTTTACTGCCCCCTCTTCTAACCAGATAACAGCCATTTTTCACTTTGATTGTCTTTATTTTTCCGGAATAATGAATAGTTAATTCGGATATCGGCTCGTAATCAAAAGACAGGTCAATCCCGTATGATTCTATCTGTTTCAGGACATCAATTTTCTCTGACCAGTTCTCAATACCCTGCCAGTCATCATTGAATCTTGTACCAACATAATTCTTTTTTTCATAAACATTAACGCTATACCCATTTTTCCGAAGAATTATCGCACATGCAAGGCCACTTATCCCTCCACCCATAATATTAATTTCTTCGTTCAAATAAACACCTGCAGTGACTGGAATTCCCAAATATTTATACTTTTCTTTTTAACCAGGCAGTCTACAAAAATTAATTGGAAGATGTCGATTTTACGTAATAAACAAGTTTAATCACTACTCAAAGAAGGATGGAGAAACGTGATCAATAGCCAAAAGTTAAAGAAAATTAGCTCATGAAATTTGCGAATTGGATCTTAATAAAGAACACGATAAATATTGTTTTACTTAGGCTGAATAGTCATTTTAATCAAATAATTTATGATACGATTTTGCAAAAATATCGCATGATACCGACTCATGCGCTTAAACTTAAGCACATTAGATGCAAGGTAAAAGATATAAACCGAAATCTTCTTACTTCATAGATTTGTGGAAAAGCATATATGTGCCTAAAAAAACGAAGTTAGGTACACCTTTTACTGCAGAGTAAATTTCTTCTTAAGTAATGAAAAATTTGAAAACATTCGTAAACTATGACGTAGTCACGTTCTTCGTAAATAAAAATAACTGAGGGAACAATTTTAAACCCCCTCCCACAAAATGGAGTACATGTGAACTACCCCTCCCTGCTTTCTGATGAAAGCGAGGAAGGGGACTTCCCGCCTTAAAGTTAAAAATAATACAAAACAATTAAAAAAAATAAGATAGTGTTAGAAAGTTTTAAAATCATCAAACACTTTAAGCACCTTCTTGTAATTCACTTCTGTCCCGAAACAGCCATCGTTTTCCATAGTAATTCCGTAGGTTATCACTTTTTTGCCTTTGAGGGCACGCATAACTTTATTGATTTCATAATCGCAGGCAATTAGAAGGATACCATCGGCGGCTTCCATTTTGAGTATGTTCTTCACATATGAAGAGCCAGTCAGGATGAAAACCTTATACCCGTATTTTTCAGCATCTTTCTTTAACTGAGTAAAAACGCATTTCCCACAGGACTTACACTGGATTCCTGTCTGTGTAGAATGGGCAGGGCAGTCAAGAGCTCGCATGCAGTGGGGAGCAAGAATAATCCTTTTTTTTGTTTTTGCAAAGGCAGAAGCATGGGCTCTGATTTTCAGAGATGACATCCATTTGTCCAGAACACGGGTATCGGAAAACTTGAGAAAAATATGTCTCAGAGGCAAATAAAAGAAGTCGAGCACACTTGCAAAAAACCCTGCCAGCAAGACATTTTGTGTGAGGCTCTTGCGGCTGACAGCCAGGGCTACGGCTGAAAGGACAAGGGATAGGATGGTGACAAAAAACAGTGCCTTTCCAATGTAGTTATACATCGCACATCTCCATTTTATGAATTATTTCCTCAACGTTTGCTTCCGTATTGAAGCACCCGTCCTTGAGGAGAAGGACTCCCTGAGTGGGGACAAACGAAACAGCCTGCATGTTCTCAGCAAGTTCATTATAGCAGGCAACCCCTAGACAGGCTTCCGGCTTATATTTCTTGAAGATCTTTTTTACAAAGCTGCCCCCAGGGACTACAAAAACCCTGAAACCATACTTTTCAGCAGCTTCGTAGAGTTTTGAAATGTCACAGAGCCCGCAGCGCTTACACTCATACCCGTAGACCGGGTCGCAGCGGGCCTTACAGTTAGGGTGACGCAGGCACTGCGGAAGAAGCAAAATTTTCTTGCCTTTGGTGTGCAGGAAATCATCGTGCATAACAGCGTTCCGGACATCAATGAGAATATCGTCAACAAGGGTATCCCTTATCCGGAAAACTCTGCAGATCCATTTTGCAGGAGAATAGAAAAGGTAGAGTGTGAACAGTACGAAACTCGGAAAAATGATCCTGTGTTTTTTGAACGAGTAGACCCCTATGAGAAGGGCAAGCTCGGTACCTACAAGAGCAAGGAGCATCAGGTACACGAATACTTTTCCGAGAAATTCGTAAGGGATATGCATATTCAAGGGGAGGTAGGTATCGGTATTTAAGTTTTACTATAAAAAGTAAGACACCGGATCAAGAAAAAGAGAAATAAAGAAAGCTGGAAAAAACCAGCCTTCAAGCCTTTTTGGGTTCTTCTACACTGAGACCGAGGGCCTGTGCAACCAGTACAATTACGTCCTCAACCTCGATGTCGGCTTTGAGGGAGTCACGGCCATCCATGAGGTTCCTCTTACAGAAGGGACATGAGCTTGAGAGGATGTCTGCATTGGTTTCAAGGGCATCCTTAACGCGGGATTCGGCAACACCGAGGGCAAGATCGGGGAGACCTGCCTTCACACCACCGCCAGCTCCACAGCAGCGCTGGAATTCCTTGACCCTGTCCATTTCTACAAACTTAACACCCGGGATGTGTTCAAGCACAAACCTGGGAGCATCGTAGACGCCTACGTGGCGGCCAAGGTGGCAGGGGTCGTGGTATGTAATGGTCTTGTCAATGGACTTTTCCCATTTAACTTTGTCCTTCTTGATCAGATCTGCAAGGAACTCTGTGATGTGGACTACCTCAAAAGGCAGTTCTTCTCCGAGAAGCCTCGGCCAGTCGACCTTGGAGGCACGGAAGCAGCCTGCACATGCATAGAGAACCTTTGTGGCACCCTTTGCCTTAATGGCTTCTACATTGTGCCTTGCAGTTTCCCTGGCCACGTCATTGACATGGACCTGTCCGGTCCTGATAAGAGCGGAGCCGCAGCACCATTCTTCTTCCCCGAGCATGGCGAACTCGATGCCCAGCTTATTCAGCACACGGGAGGTGGCAAAAGCCAGAGCGAGCTGCTTGTATCCTGCAGTACAGCCGGTGAAGTAGACGATGTTTGCTTTGTCTGCAATCTTAACGTCTTCGGGGACCCAGGCAAGCCTGTCTTTCTGGTCAAGGAGGTAAGGGTTGTGGTACTGCCCGATAAGTTTAGGGAACATGCCCTGCTTTCCGAAGGGACCGATGCCTTTCTTGACAAGGTTTGTCCTCATGGATTCCCAGAGTTCCACAGTGTTGATACCTGATTCACAAACAGTTGCACAGATACCACAGGTGGTACAGCCGTGTACATCGTCTTTGAATTCTTCAAGTTCGGACTGGGGGATTTCCGTAGGGCCGAACAGCTTTGCTTTAAGCCCGTAGGACTTGTTCATGAACTGTCTCCAGCGCAGGATCTTGTCCCTGGGAGCTAACCCGGGCTTCTCGCCGGAAGCAGCGTAAGTTGGACACCATTTTACACATTCACCGCAACGGGTGCAGGAGTCGAGCTCCATGAGCTGGACTGCTGTAAGGTTCTTGGTGTCAATTGATGGAGTTTTTTTTGACATTTTTATTCTCCTCCCTTGTTTGCAAGGATTGCAAGCGGGGTGGCGATTACGTGTATGTACTTGCTGTACGGGATGTATGCGATACAGAAGAGCAGGGAAATTATGGAGTGGAAGAGAGCTGCAGGGGGTGCGGTTGAGGGGTCAAGCCCAAAGCTCCAGATAAATCCGGTCCTTATACCATCGGCAACAAAACCGGAAATCGTGACTAAGAAGACTCCTCCGAGAAGGACCCAGTCATACATTATGGAAGCTTTCCTTGCATCCGAGACAAAGATTCTCCTGACTACTGCAATCATGACTCCGATAAGCAGGACATACCCGAAAATATAGTTCGGGAGTGCGAGGAAATCTCTGAATTCGGCGGGGGTGAATGGAAGCTCGATTCCGAATTTTTCGATCATTTCCACTGCAAACATGAGCCCTGACAGAGCGAAAAGGGCCATCCAGCCTGCAACAATTGTGAAGTGCATGAACCAGCGCAACGGGCTTCTCTTGAGAATTCTCCTCTGGAACATAATGTCGAGGATCAGAACCTCAAGAATCGGTTTTCCGTGTCCGTGGTGAGACTCTTCTACTACCTGTTCCCACCAGGTCTTTAAAAATCTGATCGCACTTCCCTTGCTTCCTGGCTGAGGTTCAAGGGCATAGCCTGTGACGCCTGCACCCCATTTCTGGAAGTTAAGGATCATACCGTATAAGAAAATCACAATGGCTATTGTGCTGAATATCATTATCTGGACAAACGTAAGTCTGAGTGCATCCGAGAGCCCAGAGAAGTATGCCATCTCACTGCTAATAGTTTATTCCTCCTATATATGGGTAAAAACTGAAAACTGATACTGCTTCAAAATTATCATTGATGTTATAGAATATCAATAACAGTAAAGACAGAGCAAGAACCGTAGCAACTGTCTGTATAAGGTTTGAATAGTCTGTTAGTCTTTGTATCTATTATATTTAAACGTTATCTTTAACATACAATACATCGAAAAGCTCGCAAGAGGCGCGAAAATAGGGTCGCATTAAAGCAGTCTAACGGGGAAAGAAAAAGGGAAACTGGAAAATTGGGGTAGAATTATAACATAAAAATTATAAAACATTCTTATTAAAATTCTTCCTTGATGTAAATGAAAATAAGATTTCAGAGAGATCAGGAAATCGCTGAAAAAGATAAAATGGACTCAGAAAAAGCCGAAAACGATAGGGTGGAAAAAGCTGGGAAAGAGGGACTTCCGGATTAAAATTCCTGTAAGATGCTTAAAAAAACCTTTTAATCTGAAGAAAACCTACCCAGCATTCTTCCTGAGATTAACTAATAATTAGTCTTCCTGAGATTAACTAATAATTAGTCTTCCTGAGATTAACTAATAATTAGAGATCTGCTTACAGCCCTACCCCTTCTTTGAATTTCTCAATCCCTATTTCATCCAGTACTTCTCCGATCCTTCTTGCCTTTCCATATCCTTTATAGAAGTTAATTATCCTGTCAACAAGATCCAGAACCTGTTCTTCGGAAAGGTCCTTTGCCATCACGCTCCCGAGCCTTGGACGAGGCCCTGCGCTCCCCCCGACGCTAAGAGTATAGCCTTTTGCCGTGCCCATGATTCCTATGTCTTTTATGCTCGGCTCGGAACAGGAATTCTGACAGCCGGAAACAGCCATTTTGAATTTAGAAGGAAGCTGCATGCCGTGGTATTTTTCATCAAGTTTCAAGCCAAGCCCGACGGCATCCTGTTTGCCTCTCTTGCAAAATGTAGTTCCAGGGCAGATTTTGACGCTCCTGACGCAGAGCCCGATGGCAGCTCCGGGTTTCATACCCAGTTCAGCCCATGCTGCATCCAGGTCTTCCTCCTTGAGCCCTACAATCGCAATTCTCTGGGCTGAAGTAATTTTCAGAGCCGCAGCCCCATATTTGTCTGCGATGTCTGCTATCTTTCTGAGAGTTTCGGGATATACGATCCCTCCGGGAATGTGTGGAGCAATTGCATAAGTTTCCCCGTCTCTTTGCAAGATTGCAGCTTTCTCAGGAAGGTCTCCCTTAACATATTCCTTGCTTACCATATTTTACACTCTCCTAATTTAATAGATTCAGGTTTGTTTCAGGATCTAATAATCAGTTTGCTTGAGACCGACGTCCAGACATCAGAGCAAAAACTGAGTTGATAAACAGGCTGAAGTTCCCGAAAAATACCTTTGACCCTTAAATAAACGGATCTGAAAACCTGTTTTAGCCCCCGGAAATTAGACCCCTTACATAACTACAGAACCTCGATAATCCGACACCCTTCCGGATTAGAGGAATTAAACTTCTGGACTCGTAAAAAAGAGCACCAGACCAGATAATATATTGCTCGAGACAATATAAATTGTATGTGCCCACACCGACCTGTTTCAGGGAGTGAATTAATTATCAGAACCAAATACATGAACCTGTAAGGTTTTTATGTGTCATACTATTAAGAACAGAAAGGAAGTAAAAGAATACAAATTAAGTAAGGTTTCAAAACAATAGAAGAACGGATCAGGAGATCCGTTTGCAGTTTTTACTGCTGCTTTTTAATCCTTTCCAGAAAGCCCTTGAGACCTGCTTTATGCCTGGCTTCGTCAAGGGACGCCCTCTCAAAGAAAAGAGCAGCTCTGGTATTGCCTTCCTTTCTGGCAAGTTCTGCAGCTTCGGCTTTTTCGACCTCGGCTTTACTTTCCCCTTCAAGCATCATTTCAAGGTTTTCAATTGTCGTGCTTTTTACGAGCCCCATAATTTCAGCCACTTCTGTGGCATGCCAGGCTTCGTCCATTGCTATCTGGCGGAGGTAGACTGCAACATCTGCAAGCCCTTCCTGTTCAGCAATCTTAGACATTGCCAGGTACCATCCAACTTCAGTGGTCTCTCCTCTAAAGGTATCTTTCAGAATTTTTTCAAGAGTCATAAAATCACCATGTTTTATTTAAAATAATCTTACTTATAAATAAAACGCATGATCGAATTTAGAACTAAAGTTTCTTTCTGTTCAGGTAAATATAAATCTCTGGCTGCATTTAACCCCTGCATTAGACCCTTCTATGTTAAATCCTGCAAAATTTAAATCCTATAAAGTTTAAATCCTGCAAAGTTTAACACTAATATTGAGGGGAATAAATAAGAGTTCTGCATATTCGTAAAGATAAAAAAGATTGCAACAGGTAAAGAATACAAATAAAAAACAGATAATAATAATAA